>NZ_QKML01000021.1:0-55466 GCF_003208455.1 Rhizobium sp. UGM030330-04 | reverse complement strand
GTCGGCTTCGGCGCAGGGCGAGGGCAGGGTGCGTCTGGCGCAGGGGTCTTCGGACCGCAACCACATCAATGACTGGGCACGGCGGTTCTCCTATGTATCGGGCCAGCGGGCGGGCGCGGACTGGAACTTCGAGACGCCGGGCATGGTGCCGGGCACGATGACGCCGTCGCTGGTGCAGATGCCGGATGCGACGAAGCGCGAGCTTTATGAATATCCGGCCCGGATCAGCACGGTTGAAGAGGCCGAGCGGGCGCAGAAACTCAGAACCCAGTCGATCGAGGCGGATCATGACCGGGTGTTCGGCTCGTCCACCTCGCGCATTCTGGAGGCGGGCCGGCGGTTCACGCCTTACGAGGTTGCCCATCCCGATCACGCCTATGAAGAGCATGTGATCATCCGTGCGAGCCACAGTATTGTCGACCGTTCTTATGAGACGAATGGCAACGAGCCGGAATATCGCAACAGTTTCGAGGCGATCCCGGCGCGGGTGCCGCTGACGCCGCATCGCGCGACGAAGCGGCCGCGCATCGAGGGGACGCAGGTTGCGATCGTGGCGGGTCCTGCGGGCGAGGAGATCCATCCGGATCAGTATGGCCGCATCAAGCTGTGGTTCCCGTGGGACCGCAAGGCGAAGAAGGATGGAACCGATACGTGCTGGGTGCGGGTCAGCCAGGCATGGGGCGGCGGAACATGGGGTGCGCAGGTTATCCCGCGCATCGGCATGGAGGTGATGGTTGCCTTTGTCGACGGCGACCCGGACCGGCCGCTGGTGACGGGGGTGGTGCCGAATGCGCGCCAGACCGTGCCTTATGACCTGCCGGCCAACAAGACGAAGAGCACATTCCGCACCAATACCCACAAGGGAACCGGCTTCAACGAACTGACCTTCGAAGACGAGAACGGGCGGGAGGAAATCTATGTCCACGCCCAGAAGGATCGCAACGAGAAGATACGCAACAACCACAGCGAACGGATCGACAATAACTGGGTTCAGTCTGTTGGCCACAACAAGTCCATCGAGGTCCGCAACAACCACCACGAGGTTGTCGGCGGCAACATGATGATCACGGTCGGTCCGAGCGGTATCGGCCGGGTTGTCAATTCCCTGTTGAACTCCCTCGTCAGCGGCATTGGCGATGTGGCGAAAAATCTCGGTTTCCCCGGACTTCTCAATCCCGGCGAGGGCAATATGTCGGTGATTGTCGAGAAGAACAAAACCGAAAGCGTGGGGGTGTTCAACGCGGTCAATGTCGGGGCCGGAATGGCGACCAATGTCGGCATGTCCTACAGCGTCAATGCCGGAACGCGCGTCAATCTGATGAGCAACGATACGATGTCGCTGTCAGCGCAGAACAGCGCGACCGTGCACAGCGGTGGCGAACTGCACCTGACCTGCGGAAAAGCCAATGTGCTGATGCACGAGGATGGAACCGTCACGCTGAGCGGCACCAAGCTGTTCCTCGATTTCGCGGAAATCGAGATCAACGGTGAACAGCGTGTCGTCGTCAACGGCGGAAGGATAGATTTGAATTGAGAAGCGACATGATCAGAATACTGGCTTCGGCCTGTGTGATCCTGATGGGTTCCGGATCTCTTTCTCATGCACTTGAGTGCGAAACAGACCCGGCGAAATTCGCCTTCACGTCGGACACGCCATCCACCTTCAATATGGGCGAGAAGCGGGATGTTGACCGGGCATATGCCGCGCTTGCGGGCGCTCTCGGTCCGCTCGACAGCTACCCGAAAACGCGGATTTTCTATTCGAAAGGTTATGAGGGCGTCAGGGACTATGATTGCAAGGACGAAAAATGCCGGGCGATGGAGGTTCTCGAAGGGCTTCAGCAATGCGGGGCGGGCGGCATGAGCAAGAAGGACGCCTGTTATCCGCTGGCGGTGGTCTATCAGCAGAAGCTCTATTGCCTTCTCTATCCGGGACAGCCGGATTTTGATCCCTCAAAACCCTTCGTACCCTACGTGCCATTCAAGAACAGTCAGGACGGGCAATGAGCGATAGCGAATTCCCCTATGGCAACGACCTGAATAATCCCGATTCCTGGGTCGGTTTTGCCTATACCAAATCGCAGTCATGGCTGATCGGTTATGACAGCGGTGCTTCGCTCATTCTCGGCGCTCACACCTTTCTGATGTTCGGCCGGGAGAATCTCTGCGCCTGCGTTGCCTCGTTTTACGGCGCCGGACTGACAGCGGGTTACGGCATGTCCAATGCCGCCAAGCGCGTCGAGCGCAGCGGCGGCCAGTCGACCAGGATCGGTCAGGGCGGCGGCGCGTCCGAGCAGCTCAAGAGGATCGAGGATATGAAAACCGCAAAGGACATATCCGACATCCCGACTGCCGGCGACCAGTATGATTCCGCCGAGAAGATCTACCGTTTCCTCGCGGCGCAGCAGAACGGAATGAGCGCCCTCAAGCCGTTCAGCATCAACGATCTCGATTATACGATGGGCTGGGTCTCGGGTGCTTCCGTCGATGCCGCGATCGGGGCCGGGACCTATTATCTCGCCGATGCCCGCAACCTTTTCAAGGGCGCGACGGCTCTCAATGTCAAGACCGAGGCGACGCTGATCGGTGCTTCGCTCGGCTCCATGATCGGTTTCTGGCGGGTGAAGAAATGGTATTCCCTGTGGACCGAACTCTCCCGCTCCAAACGCGAGGAATATCCCTTCCAGGCCTATAATGTCCATCCGTTCTTCCGCGAATGGAAGTCGCAGGAATATACCTACCAGAAGCAGCTTGATCGCATCGCCGAGCAGGATCGTATCATTAACTCGATCACCAAGGATATGCAGGTCAACCCGACGAAATACGGCTTCCCGGATTCCGATTATGCGCTGCAGCGGTCCGTGGAAATGACCGAGAAATTCTATTCTGGCGCGCGTTCTCCAGACAGCAACCCGTTCATGCCCTGGGTGCCGATGGACAAGCAGCATATCTTTTATGAAGGGCGTTGAGACCGATGTTATCGAAGCCAGTGAAATTTGAAGATGGATCGACACCGGTGGGCATTTGGCTGGAACTGCATTCCACCGAACGCCAGTGGAGAAACACCTATGTGAGCTTGCTGAACGCGGGTGGTTCCAGTCGTGATATTGCCTTGAAGGCAATAAAAACCCAGCATGACCTGTTGCGAAACCTTTCGCGGTTTCCCGCAGAGAGATGGCGAATGCTGTGCGACGGACAAGGCTGGACGCCGGTCGGCTGCTCCGCTCTTTCCTGGTGCCAGGGGGATGTCACCTTTGTAGAGGTCGCTGATCGCGGAAAAAACTCGGAATGGCGGATCGACCCTGAAATCGGTAGCGATTTCGCTGCCCTGATGCTCAATCCCGCAATCGTTCCCGCCGATCTGGGCGCGCTTCTGCGCAGCGAGCATGATGATTTCGCCGTCGCGCTTGCCCTTGCGTCGAGACCTGAACGGCTATCTCCATCCTTTGTTCTGCCGCAGGATGCCCGGCCGGGGCAGTTGACCCGCGCTATGCTTCAGACGCGGTAAACGGGAGACATGGCCTATGCCTGAAGCACATCGACGTTCCGATATAGGTTCCGGCCACTCGTGCCATTTCCCGCCGACGCTTGCGACGGGCGGTAGTCCGGATGTGTTCGTGAACCACAAGCGGTTAATGCGTGTGGGAGATGCTTATGTTCCCCATGGCTGCCTGGTTTGCCCGGAACCCTCGCATGGGCGCAAGCTCGCCGCCGGATCATCGACGGTTTTCATCAATGGCAAGCCGGCTGGCCGGATTGGGGATGCGATCGATTGCGGAGGACAGGCGCAGACGGGCTCCTCCAATGTCTTTATCGGCGATGGTTCGGGCTCCGGTTCTGGCCAGGCTGGAGGTGCCGGCGGTACTGATTGCCAGAAGAACATGGCGTCGAGATCGATGCCGATGGTGCGGGGATAGTTTCATGCTCGCAGGCTCCCGTGACGACAGGCGAGAGGATGCCGCCTCGCAGGCCTTGCTGAATGCAGTTTGCGAACTTGCAGTTGATCCGGCAAAGCGTGTTTACGCCGTCATGGATGGCGCGCAATACAGCGATCTGCCGCAATTGTTGAAAGAGGCTGATATTGCCCACCGGCCGCTCTACCGTTATGCGGGCGATGACTACGCCGTCATCCTTGGCGGACCCTGGCTGATAGACCCTTACCAGGCTGCCACACAAGATTTTCCGGATACATCGTCATCCGCGGTCGACGCTGAAGACGATCTGTCCGACGAGGCGCTGCAGGCCAGTTCGGCCGCGCTCTCCGCCAGAATGGTATCATCCCTGCAGGCGGGTGATCCGACCGGCGGCGGAATGCTGCCGACATTGGAAGGCGACAAGATAACGATCACGGATCGTCTTCGGAAGATCATGATGCTGAGTCAGGGTAAACCGGCGGTGGTTTTCTGGTCCGGTGAAAGCAATTTCGATGCTGAGGGGCTTTACCGTCATTTGCGTGGCCTCAACCGGATATTCGTGCCGAAGGCATGGAATGGTAGTGAGGTTGTGTATGAGGTGCTGGGTAGTGACAGGAAGACCTCAGATGCCGACGCATCCGCCCGTCCAGTCGCTGAAGACGCAGCGCCCGCTGATCATGATCCGCTGATTTTCCGGCATGCGGATGCGAATGTCATGGTGCAGATCATTCCAGTTCTGGATAAGATTCAGCTCGATAATCTTTTCGGCCCCGCCATGCAGATCTTGTTCGCGCCCGATGCTGAATGGGGTGGTGGGGTGAAGCGGGCGAGACTGGCGTTTTCGCCGGATCGTCGGCTCGGCAGGTCGCTTGTCCTGTCAAAGGATATGATGGCGTCAATTTCCAAGGTGCGGGATCAGGCGTCCCGGCGGAAAATATCTGCCTATCTTGAACGTAATGCCGAAGATCAACTGAAACATCTGGATGAGAAGCAGCGCGACGTCTGGATAACGTCTCACATGCGCGAGGCAAGATCGCTCGGCGTGCGTTCGGAAGCGGATTTGGGACGCTGGTGTTATCTGCAGGCCATCACCGGCGGTCGTCTGACACAACAGCCGGGCGTGACTGACTATATGATGAGCCGGGGAGAGGTTACCGCGGATGAGAAAGTGCGGCTGTTGCTGACATCTGTCACGGCTGCGGCGCGGCATGGGGGGAAGGCATGACCACACTTGTTGCCGGCGCGCCCCTTCTGGCGGGCGGACCACCCGGCTGGGTGGCTTATGGCATTCTTGCAGCAGTAACGATCATTGGCGGAGCCTATATCGTCAGCCAGCAGATGTCGAAGGCGGATGATGACGCCGACAGCACGTTGCAGAACAATGATGCGTCTGATTGCACGGGTGATTGCGCCGAGGCGAAAGAGCAAAAAGAAAAAGAAAAGATCGGCGAGATGGATGCCGATTCCACCCAGAAACCCGGTGACAAGGATTTCAACAGGGACAGGCCGGGCACCGTTGACGATGCGAACAAGGACTTCGATGATCTTGTGGGAGACAATTCGGTCGACAAAGGAAATGGTATAAGGATTGGCAAGCTTTCCGACGGCCGAACCGTGACAGTGCGACCCGAAAGTAAAAGCAACGGACCGACACTCGATATCATAAAGCCGAACGGGCGGCCCTTCCGAAAATACAGATATCCCGGCAGTCCATCCACATGAGGCCAAGATGAAATCCGATCGATATGGAATAGACAAGGAATTTTGCCGCAGGAACGGCTGCAGCATTTTTTTCGGTACGGACTGGTTGGATGACGCCGAATACGAGGCCTTCGAGGCGTTTTTCGGCTCGCGTCAACTGTTCGTTTCAAGCGCGGATGAACAGCTCGAGCATTCGTTCGTTTCCTCGTTTTCCGACGCGGTTAAGCGGGAAAGCGAATTTGTCGATGCTGATAAATATATTTTCTCACCCAATGATGCGCTGATTTATGTGAGCGACGACCGGGATGTCTTTCTCGTTGCCGCATCGAAAGAGAGGATTGCGATGCTGGTTGACGAAATATCAGCCCGCGGAGGAAGAACATATTCCTCTCTGGTGCGCAGCGGCGCTGTTGAGCCGAAGAAGCAGGTCAAAGCATTATTCGATTATTGGGCCGATCTGAATTTTGAGAACGCCTGACGGGCCGTCAGTTTAACATCAAGCGACTTCTCTGCCGGTAGATGGCGTCGGGGTTTGGATGGTGGACTTCATTATAGAAGATTGTACGCTGGATAGCAGGCTTATTCGGAGCCGCAATTTCGCTGCGCGAGTTTTCCCCGAGTTTCCGAGTGAAGAAGAGATCGCTCTCGTTGCTAAGCGGATCAGTGCTGCCGAGATCGATTTTTATGCTTGCGAATGCGGGCAGCCGCTACGTCATTTTGGATCACAACCGGTCGGGCCGATGCTCGACGCGCTTTTCGAAAACGCACCTTATAGCCTTTTGATCGGATTTTCAGGCCATGATCTGTGGATATGGACGCCTGAGGATCATGAATACTTCGTTGTCTTCGGTAATGCCAATCTGGTTCAGGCGATAGAACGAAGCGACATATTCTCCTACAGCTTTGCCGATTATCTGGGCAGCGGTGCGTTGTCGCAAGCAACAGTCGCGCATCTTCGTGGCATGGCATCGAACTATACGATCGGGTAATGCGCTTCGCGGAGGCCGGGCATATTCCTCCCGGGTGGGCAGCGGCGCTGTCGAGCCGAAGAAGCGGGTCAAGGCGCCGTATGACCATTGGGCCGATCTGAATTTCAGGATTGTCTGACTGGCCTGCCTGTGCCGCCCAGGACTGCGTCTTTCGCAGGCACAGATCACTCTGCCGATCCGATATCGTGACGCGTTCCAGGGACGAGGTGCTTGCCCTTAGAACAGGGCCACGATCATCATGCCCAGAAATGCGATGAGCATGACGATGCAGGCCGGGCGGAAGAGATAAAAACGCTGCCAGTTCGTAAGGCGGAGGCTGTTGTAATAAAGGGATTTATCCAGCCGGAGGTAATCCACGCCGCTGTCGACGGAAAAATCACCGCCATTTTCCCTGTAAAACCGATATTCCCTGATCTGAGCGACAATCTGCTGGGCTGCCAGAAGGCTGACGGCGAGCAGCGCCGCTGAAACAATGATGATCTCGAATATCAGCATATGGCCTCTCTCTCCGATTGAACCGTAATGGCTTGTCTAGCGCAAATCCGCTGAAAAATCCGGTTCTTCGGCCTGCTTTTTCCACAATCCCGTCTTCAGTGCCCTGCGGCGGAGAGTAAAGTTCGTTTTTCCCGATGACTGATTGCACCGATATGGCTTGCCATAATTCCAGCCATTGATGGGGCCTCGTCCGCATTAGCGCTATTGGCAGCGATGCGCGATTTTTCTAATTTCTTACTTTCATTAATTTGTATAAATATATGATAAAAATCAATAAAATTTTGTTCATTCAATTTGCCTGCTGCCATGGAAAAGCGTCAGAAAGGCATGTCGTTAGGTGGTCTCAAGCCCGGAAAACCGAGCTTGAGACGATTGGCGGCGGAGAGGACGGCTTAATCGGCCGTCGCCTGAATATCGACCTTGTCGAGAAGAAGCATGGGATTGTCGGAGGCTGCAGCCAGATCAAAAAGGCCAAGGCCATTGGCGCCCGTCGATTTGACCATCACTGTCAGGGTTCCCGGCGCGCTGATGAAGCGGGCGAGGGCGTCCACGGCGCCCTGAAGCTTTGGCTGTTCAGCCGCGACCTGCTGCAACAGCACATTGGCCACCAACGTCAGGGTGCCGCGCACCTGATCTTCGGTCATATCGTTTTGCAGGGCATAAAGCTTGATGGCCTTGGCCATCAAACCCTCGTCCTTGACCGTGAGTTTCAACTCGCGACCCGCCAGCCCGAAAAGTGCGGCCTGAGCGCGATTGATGTCGAAGGCGAAGAACTCTTCCGTAAACCCGCTTGCAAGGCCGGAAAAATTGACGCTGCCGATATCCTTGCCGCTGAAGGAGATTTCCCGGATCATCAGGTTGTTGTTCGGTTCGTCCCAGCCTGCGGCGAGGGCATAGGAAAGTTCGAGTGACTCCAGACCCAGCTTGCGTGCTTCAACAAATACTTCCTCCGATGAATCGGCCGGGATGGGAAGAGACAGGCCGTCCTGCCTGAACTCGATATCGGTCGGGATGCCGTTGAAGGGCTTTGTCAGTCCCATCTCGAAATTCCGGAGCGTGAACTTGATGCGTTCAGGCGTGCCTTCCGTCTCTTCCTCCGGCTTTTCCGGCGCGGCGACGTCGACGTTGATGCCGCCGACACGGATCGTTCCCAGTTCCGGGATAAGACGGTTAAACGGAAAGGTCTCAATCTGCGTGTCGTCGAGCCCTGCGATCTGAGAGAGGCCTTCGACTGTCGAGCTCCAGTCAAAACCCTTGAGGCTCGCCTCGGCGACTTCGATCGTATCGGTGCCGTTGCCGACCGACATGCCGTTCAGGCCGAAGTCGAGCCTGCGGCTATCCATCTGCATGTCGATACGATCGATGGCGGCCTTGACCCTTTTGCCCTCCGATCCCTCGCTTTCGTCCGGGGCATCGGCCTTGAACCCGAGCAGCTGCATGTTGCTCTTGCCAATCATGTCGAGAATGGACAGGCCTTTGGTGAAATAGGCCTGACGCTCCTGCGGTGAAAGTTCGTCAACATTCTTGGTTGCGCTCAGTGCCTTCAGCGTCTCCAGAAGCGGCTCGGCTGGCAGCCGGGCACTGAAACCGTCGCTGCGGATCTCGTCGTAGCTGAAATGACCGTCGCCATCCGTGAACGAAATCTTGGCAACGGAGAGCGGGCCATAGAGAGGCTTTGCCTCCTTGTCGTCGGGGCCTGCCTTTTCCGTGTAGAGCCTGGCAAGATAAGCGACATCGATATCCTGCCCGGCGATGGTGCCGGTCGATACGACCAAATGCTTTTCCTTCATGGCGCCGTCGCTGTCCGGCAGCGCCATCTTGATGTCGTAGCTGCCATTGTCGATCAAATAGCGGCTGATCCGGCCATCGGCGATGTCGGTAAGAGACGCGTTTCTGTAAACGGTCTTCTGCTCGGTATCGGCGACGGACTGCGTGAATGTCACCTCAGGCGTGGAAATGCGCGTTGCCGCGAAGCGCTCTATGCGCCTTGGCAGGGAGTTGGCATTCCCGTCGCCGGATGCCGCCGGGGCCGGCTTCTTGAAAGCGGCATTCTCGACGCGGGCATGCGCCATCGAGATTTTACCGGTTGGCACATCGATATCGATGCCGTTCATGTCCAGTGCGCCGTCCAGAAAAGGAAGTTTCGGACGTCCATCGATAGCGGCGATCTTGATGTTCTTGCCGTCTTCAAGCGGCAATGTCAGATCGCGAATATGAATTTTTCCGAGAAAGTCGGCTTCCACGGAACCGGCAGTTGCGCCGCTGCGGGCAACCAGCTCGTTGACCTTTGCTTCGTAGAAGGCCTTGCCGCCGATAACGCCTGCGGCAGCGACGGCAATAATCGCAACCGTTGCCCAAAGCGCCTTGCGCCGACCCTTGCCGGTCTGGGTATTTTCCTGTTCCACGAAGTTTGTCCTCTCTCACGAACTTATATTGGGCGCCTTTTAAGCACGCAAAAGTTGCTTAGCAAGTGGTCATCGCCGGGTGTTTCCCCGCCTGGAAGACCTCGCTGCGCAGGAGATATCTCTGCGACCTTGCCTGGCTTGCTGCGGGGCTAGCGCAAAAACTGGGTTAGCCGGCAGTTTTGAAGGAGGGAGCTACCTCCAGAACATGAGCGCCATGCCGGCCACGACAAGTGCGGCGCCGGCCCATGCGCCGGGCGCCGGCAGCTCCCTTGTTCTCAGCCAGAGCAGTGGCAGGATAATCACCGGTGTCGTCGCCGACAGTGTCGAGACGATGCCGACCTTGCCGCCGGAAAGGGCGAAGAGAAGGAGCGTCATGCCAAAAGCCAGGGCGATGATGCCGGTGAGTGCCGTCTGGAGGAACAGGCTTTTGGTCAGCGGGCCTTTCGGCCTGACAGCCGCGATGGGCAGCGTGGTAAGCGCCGTCAGGCAGAGAGCGGCCACCCCGACGCGCAGCATCGAAGCGGCAACAGGATCGATCCCGGTCGCCATGACAGGCCGTGCGATCAGGGAACCGACAGCTTGGCTGAGTGCGGCGAGAAGGCCGAAGAGCACGCCGAGCCAAAGCGGCCCCTTGACGCTCTCCCATTCATGCAGCTGCGCCTTTCGCTTGCCGAAGAGAATTGCAAGCAGCACGCCGCCGAGGGTCAGGCCTATACCGGCAATGGCGGTGACGGGAAGCTGCTCGTCAAGCACGGCCCATCCGAGCAGCGCGGCGATTGGGGCATTAAGGGCGAACAGGATTCCCGAGCGGCGCGGTCCCAGCCGATTGAGGCAGGTGAAGAGAAGCGTGTCGCCAACGAAAATACCGATGAAGCCGGACAGGAGAAGCGATGACAGCGCCTCGGGCTGAAGTTCCCGCCAGGCGCCAGAGGCAAGGACATAGATCCCCAGCAGGGAGGCGACGAAAAGCTGCCGTGTCCTGTTGAAGGCGAGCGCTCCAAGACGTCCCGCCGGGCCTGCGGACAAAAGCCCGGTCAGCGCCCAGCACGTCGCGGCGCCCACGGCGGCCAGTTCATAAATCGGCATTTTTTCCCCGTCGCTTCGTGGCGCTTCCGGCCACGGACACTATCCCTGCCTGCACCCATCGCAGATTCCGGGTTTGTCCGCCATACCGGAAGCATCGTCATCAACGGCGTGGGAGCATGCATGGCTCGCCATTCGTGCCCGGCCAGCCGGCGCGGACGTTTTGCCACAGACGCGCCGCACCGGTTCAGTTGTTCCATTTTTGATGTTGGTGCGCGCCGTCATCGAGACTGCGAGCGGGTAGTTTTATCTACCTGATTTCACGCACCGTTTATGATGTTGCAGATGCCCTCACGGATGACGTTCTTGTCGGCGATCTGCCCTGCCTGAATGCTGAAAACGGCATCGATCCGGACGCTGGCGCCCTTCTGCCGGGCGACAACCCGCAGCGTCTGAATTCTGCCGCTGCCGCTGGTCTCCTGATGGGCGTCGATCGAAGACAGTGCCTTGTTGATCTGGATGCCTGAAAAACCTTCCGCCGCCACGGCCTGAGCGAGCTTTTGAAGCACGGCGGGCGCTTTCGCCTTCGGTAGTTCCTGCCACGATTTGTAAGAGACGGCCGTTACCATCGGCACGCCTGATACGGTGAAGTTCTTCTCGCAGGATGCCGCGAGGACGGGGCTTGAGAAGGTGATGACGCCAAGAGCTGCAATGACATATTTCATTTCGAGTAATCCGGTTGTTGGTGAAGGCTGACAGCGATCGGCCGCATCAGAATGTCGACCGTTTTCCTCTGTATGTCGACGGCGGCGGAAGCGCTTCATGGGCTTGCGCAAGCGTTTCCAGCCAGGTGGCGAGGCCGGCTGGAACCTCCTCGTTGCCCGCTTCCAGCGCCTCGATCCATGAAAGTTCGCATTGCAGGGCGGACGCGATGTTGATCGGCGTCCAGCGGATCACCCGCAGGCATTGATTAAAACGTTCTGGCGACATGATGATTTGTTCTTTTCCCCGTCATTTGCCGGCGAAGCTCACTCACATGGCCACGAGAGTCAATCGTTTTTTACAACTTTTAATGGCCGATTTCCGGCTCAATAGTGATATCCGCCGCCGGTTGACGAGCGCCGGTAGCTGTGGCCGGCAAAAGGCGCTGGCATCTGAACGGAACCCGTGACCCTTCGATCGTGGCCCCTTCATCCAAGAAAACTTAGTTGATCTGCTAAGTTTTCCCTTGCGTCGTCGCGATGGAAGATGATAGTTAGCAATATGACTAAGCATTATCAGGAACTTTCAACGATCTTCCAGGCGCTTGCCGATCCGACACGGCGGGCGATCCTCGCCCGGCTTGGAGGCGGGCCGGCGCCGGTTACGGAATTGTCCGCTCCCACGGGGCTACGTTTACCCACGGTGATGCGCCATCTTTCCGTGCTGGAGGAGGCGGGGTTGATCACCACGTCCAAGGACGGACGGGTGCGCACCTGCGCGATCGTGCCCGAAGCGCTGGAGCCGGTGAGAACTTGGCTCGATGAACAGCGGGCCATGTGGGAGAGCCGGCTTGACCGGCTGGAGGCATTTGCAATGCAGGTCATGAAGGAGGATTCAGAATGACAATGAAACCCGGTCAGGACGGCGGACGCACTGAACCGCATCAGGCACAGGACCGTTTTGCGACGCTGAGCTTCGAACGGGAGGTTGCCGTTCCATTGCCGGTCCTCTGGCAGGTCTGGCTGTCACCCGCCGCCCGGGCGGTATGGGCTTCTCCCGCGCCCTCGGTGACAGTCGAATTTCTGGAGGCGGACAGCAGGCCGGGCGGTCGCGAAGTCTCGCTCTGCAAGGTCGCCGGGCAGCCGGATATCCAGTGTGAATGCGGCTGGCTGGAGCTGCAGCCGGCCCGCCGCAGCGTGAATTACGAGGTGGTTTCCTCTGGTGGCGTGACGCAGTCGGCAGCGTTGGTGACGGCCGATTTTCTAGCCGGGGAAGAGCGCAGCCGGTTGACCGTAACGGTGCAGCTTTCGTCACTGGCGGAGGATATGCGGGATGGCTACCAAGCGGGATTCAGCGCGGGTCTGAACAATCTGGCCAATGTGGCGGCGCGGACCATGGTGCTGGAGCGGACGATGAAAGTGCCGCGAAACATTGTCTGGAAAGCCTGGATGAACGAGGAGACGCTGCCGCAATGGTGGGGTCCTGACGGATTTTCCTGCCGCACGAAGAGGATTGATCTGCGCACCGGCGGGGAATGGATATTCGACATGATCGGCCCTGACGGAACCATCTTTCCGAACCATCATCGTTATATCGAGGTGCGGCCCGAAGAGAGGATCGGCTATACGTTGTTGTGGGGCGAAAACGGGCCGAAACATGCCGATGCCTGGGCGTCCTTCGAAGATCAGGACGGCGGGACGAAAGTTGTGCTGGGCATGGTGTTCAGCACGGAAGCCGAGTTCCAGCAGGCGAAGGGCTTCGGTGCCGTGGAACTGGGGCAGCAAACGCTGGGTAAACTGGAACGTTTCGCCAGGGCGCTGTAAATGTGCAGGGCCTGTCTTTCCATATGCGGATGTTTCGATATCGGCCGCCTGTCTGACGGTGGCGCGTGATTTGAAGCGGATGGGGCCATCGCCGCCTGTGATCGCGATAGCGGAAAGCGATCAGGCGGAGGAGCCGAGATTTCTGAGAAAGGCGAAGCAGCGGACCAGCTGCGAGGCGGCGGTTCCGGCAAAATCGACCGCCGGCTCGTTTTTCTCGCAATTCATCAGGTCGAGATAATAGTCCAGCAGAATGCCGCAGAGCGTGACCGGTCTTCCGAGCGCCAGATCGAGCTGGCCGGACAGTCGTGGCTTGCGGCGGAACGCCATTCCGGGAATTGCCGCGATGCGCTCCCGCGTCTCTTCGGCAAATCCCTGTAACGTCCTATCGTCCCGCCATTCGGGCAAGCTCGCAAGCAATTTCAGGAAATGGTCCTCGAGCCCGATAATATCCGGTGCGTCCCCCGGTGGTGCTTCGGCCCTTGCTA
The DNA here is from genome assembly GCF_003208455.1 of Rhizobium sp. UGM030330-04. Classification (NCBI taxonomy): domain Bacteria; kingdom Pseudomonadati; phylum Pseudomonadota; class Alphaproteobacteria; order Hyphomicrobiales; family Rhizobiaceae; genus Rhizobium; species Rhizobium sp. UGM030330-04. The sequence goes on along the minus strand of NZ_QKML01000021.1, from coordinate 41,929 downwards.
CATGAAACGCCAGACGCCTTTCCCGGCGCATCGTCGCGACGTGGCCGAGTTCCTCGCGCGCCATTTTTTCCGCCGCCTGCCGCACGTCGGCATTGGGGGCCTGGGCGGCAACGTAGCTCCAGAAAACAAAGGCTCTTTCCTCGTTACGGACGGCGGCCGAAAAGGCGCGGTAGGCGTCCAGCGTTTCCGGCGGCACCATATCGGCGCCTTCGGCATCGAACATGGGTGACAGATCCGGTGCGGCGATGGTGCCCGTCCTGTCGGCCGGCGCTGTTTCTGCCGCCCAGATGTCGACCTGACGCAGATGCGATTCCTCCTCGGCGATCAGCCGGTCGAAAACGGTTGCGAGCGCCGGCTGGTTTTCATCCAGCATCCGCTGTCTGAGCGCGCGATAGCCGTCGATTGCTTCCTGCTCCATGCGGGCTGCGGTTTCCAGCACGGCTTGCATCGTTGTCAGAACGGGCGGTTCGGCATTCAGTTTCGGCATGGGGCTCTCTTCGGTTTCCAGCCATAACCTGCCACATCAAACGACGGCGTATTTGTTCTGGATCAATGAGGCTTTGGGAGGCGCGATTATTTTGCCCTTGATCCCCTGAACCGGACCGATGCGACAGGGCCGGGGGCGGAAACGAATGTCATGTCGCACCCCGATGGAATGCCCAATGCCGAAAAATACTGATATCGGGAGACATGGTCCGGCGGTCTTTCTTGCTTTTCTGATCGCGCTTTTCACCCTGGCGGGCCAGGCATTCGCAGCCAGCAGTCTTGCCGATTATCTCGCCAAGGTTCAGCCGGCGGAGCTGTTTGCGGCGGCCGACCGTTTTGGCGAGCCGGTGGGTGAGCCGGCCATCGTGTCCGTCTACAAGGGCAAGGATATTGCCGGTTACGCCTATCTCAATTCCGATTTCACCAATTCGACCGGCTATTCCGGCAAGCCGATCCACATCGTCGTCGGTATCGACAAGGCCGGCGTTGTACGCGGTCTGAAACTTGTCGATCACAAGGAGCCGATCGTGCTGATCGGCATACCCGAAGCCCGGGTGGTGGCGGCGCTGAATTCGGTGATCGGCCGCGATCTGGCGAAGGTTGCCGCCGGTGCTGAGCGCCCGCCACAGGTCGATATCGTCAGCGGCGCGACGGTGACGGTGCTGGTGATGGGCGACAGCGTGGTCCGCTCGGCGGTCAAGCTCATTCGCAGCGGCAGGCTCGGAGACGGTACGGCGGCGGCGGGCGTGGCCGCAGCACCGCAGGTGGTGAGAAAACTCGATCTTTCGAAACAGGACATATCCGACTGGCAGACGCTGCTTGGCGATGGTTCCATCCGCAGCCTGCGCCTGACGGTGGGCGAGGTATCGGGCGCTTTCGTCAAAGCCGGACAGCCGGATGCGGCCCGGACACCGGAAACGCCCGATCCGCAGGATACGTTCATCGATCTCTACGTCGCGCCCGTCAGCGTGCCGGCCATTGGCCGCAGCCTTCTGGGCGAAGAGGGCTATGCGCGGCTGGCAAAACGCCTGAAGCCCGGCCAGTCGGCCATTCTGGTGGCGGGCGACGGCGCCTATTCCTTCAAGGGATCGGGTTATGTGCGTGGCGGCATTTTCGACCGTATCGAGCTTCTCCAGGACGGGCAGGGCATCCGTTTTCGCGACCGGGACCATACACGGCTGACGCAGATCGCCGCGGCCGGTGCGCCGCATCTGCGGGAAATCGCGCTTTACGTCGTCCCCGACAGCTTCGCCTTCGACATGACCGAACCGTGGGACCTGCAGCTTCTGGTGCAGCGCACCACCGGCGTTCGCGACAAGGCGACGATGCCCTATGATCTCGGTTATACGCTGCCGGACGCCTATGTGAGCGTCGAGACGCCCGCCGCGCCAGTGCCGGCTGCGCCCGTGCCGGCGGCCGCAACGACGCCGGACGCCGTTGTTTTCGGGGAAGAAAGCGCGCCGCTCTGGATCAGTATCTGGGAGATGAACCGCGTCTCCGTCGCCATCACCTTTACCGGGCTTCTGGTTCTCACTGCCATCTTCTTTTTTCAGGACTGGCTGGTCAAACGCCCGAAACTGTTCGGCTGGGTCCGGCGCGGCTATCTGCTCTTTGCGCTGGTCTGGCTCGGCTGGTATGCCAATGCGCAGCTTTCGGTGGTCAATGTCCTGACTTTCATCAATGCGCTTATCTCCGGTTTCCACTGGGATTTCTTCCTGTCCGCGCCGCTGATCTTCATTCTCTGGGCGTCGGTTGCCGCCGGGTTGCTGTTCTGGGGGCGCGGGCCCTTCTGCGGTTGGCTCTGCCCCTTCGGCGCGCTGCAGGAACTCACCAACGGTATCGCCAAATGGCTGAAGGTGCCGCAGGTCAAGTTGCCCTGGGGCCTGCATGAGCGCCTCTGGCCCGTCAAATACATCATCTTCCTCGGCCTCTTCGGCCTGTCGCTCTATTCGCTGGCGCTGGCGGAGACCTTTGCCGAAATCGAGCCCTTCAAGACGGCGATCATCCTGAAATTCGCCCGCGAATGGCCCTTCGTGATCTTCGCGCTGACGCTGCTCGCCGCCGGCCTTTTCGTCGAGCGCTTCTATTGCCGGTATCTCTGCCCGCTCGGCGCCGCACTCGCCATTCCCGGCCATATCAGAATGTTCGAATGGCTGAAGCGCTGGCCGGAATGCGGTTCGCCCTGCCAGCGCTGCGCCAAGGAATGTCCCGTGCAGTCGATCCACCCGGAAGGGCAGATCAACGTCAACGAGTGCATCTACTGCATGCATTGCCAGGAACTTTACCAGGACGACCACCGCTGTCCGCACATGATTCAGGTGCGGCTGAAGCGGGAGAAATTCGTGGCGCTTTCCACCCCTCCGGAAAAGGGAAAAGAGCGTCCGAAAACCGTGGTTACCCACAAGGGCAAACCGATCGGCACAGATGAAGGGGTGGCGGGCGAACAGGCCTGAGCCACCATCAAAGGAGAGAAGACATGTCGGATCGAAATATCGAAACTGGCCTCAGCAGGCGCCAGCTTCTCGGCTCCACGGCGGTTGCCGCGGTGGCGGGCGCGGCGACGGTCGGCGGCGCGCTGGCGGTTTCCAGCATCACGGCGGCGCCGGCGCTTGCCGCAGGCGGGCAGGCCTTCGAGGTCAAGCCCGGCGAGCTGGACGAATATTACGTCTTTTTCTCGGGCGGCCACAGCGGCGAAGTCCGCATCCTTGGCCTGCCGTCGATGCGCGAGCTGATGCGCATTCCGGTGTTCAACCGTGACAGCGCCACCGGCTGGGGCCAGACCAATGAAAGCCGCAAGATCCTGACGGAAGGGCTGTTGCCCGAAACGAAGGAATATCTGAAGGACAAGGGCGGGATCTATCTCAACGGTGACCTGCACCACCCGCATCCTTCCTTCACGGAAGGCACCTATGACGGCCGTTATCTCTTCGCCAACGACAAGGCCAATACCCGTGTCTGCCGCATTCGCCTCGACGTGATGAAATGCGACAAGATTATCCAGCTGCCCAACCAGCACACGGTTCATGGCCTGCGTGTGCAGAAATACCCGCGCACCGGTTATGTCTTCGCCAATGGCGAGGACCGGGTGCCGATCCCCAATGACGGTTCGGTTCTCGACGATCACAAGCAGTATCATGCCATCTTCTCGGCCATTGACGGCGACACGATGAAGGTTGCCTGGCAGGTGATGGTTGACGGCAATCTCGACAATGTCGATGCCGACTATCAGGGCAAATATGCCTTCGCCACCTGCTACAATTCCGAGGAAGGCGTGAACCTTCAGGAGATGATGGCGAAGGATCAGGACTGGATCGTCGTCTTCAATCTGAAGCGCATCGAGGAAGCGGTCGCCAAGGGTGAATTCAAGGAAATGGGCGGCGTGCCGGTGCTTGACGGTCGCCACGGCTCGAAGTTCACCCGCTACATTCCGGTGTCAAACGGCCCGCACGGCATGAACACTGCGCCCGACGGCATCCACATCGTCGCCAACGGCAAGCTGTCGCCGACCGTCACGGTCTTCGACGTGCGCCTGTTCGACGATCTCTTCGACGACAAGATCAAGCCGCGCGATGCCGTCGTTGCCGAACCCGAACTCGGTCTTGGCCCGCTTCACACCGCCTATGACGGTCGTGGCAATTGCTATACCACCCTGTTCATCGACAGCCAGATCTGCAAGTGGAACCTTGAGGATGCCAAGCGCGCCTACAAGGGCGAGAAGGTCAATCCCATCCGCCAGAAGCTCGATGTCCAGTATCAGCCCGGCCATAACCACACATCCATGGGCCAGACCAAGGACGCCGATGGCAAGTGGCTCATCTCGCTCAACAAGTTCTCGAAGGACCGCTATCTCAATGTCGGTCCGCTGAAGCCCGAAAACGATCAGCTGATCGATATTTCCGGCGACGAGATGGTGCTGGTGCATGACAACCCCACCTTTGCCGAGCCGCATGATGCAACCATCGTCCATAATTCGAAGATCAACCCGGTCAGCATCTGGAGCCGCGACGACAGCTTTTTCGCCGATGCGGTGGCGCAGGCGAAAGCCGACAACATCGACCTGCTGATCGACTCGGAGGTCATCCGTGACGGCGACAAGGTCCGTGTCTACATGACCTCGGCGGCGCCTGCCTTCGGTCTGGAGAGCTTCACCGTCAAGCAGGGCGACGAGGTAACGGTTTACGTCACCAACATCGACGAGGTGGAAGACCTGACTCACGGCTTCTCGATCATCAATTACGGCATCAACATGGAAGTGGCGCCGCAGGCCACGGCATCCGTCACCTTCAGGGCCGATAAGCCCGGTGTGTGGTGGTATTATTGCTCGTGGTTCTGCCATGCCATGCACATGGAAATGAAGGGCCGTATGCTGGTGGAGCCGAAAAAGGCATGAGGCATCCAAAAGATGCGGCGAGATGGGGGATGGTGGCGGTTGTCGCCGCCATCCCCAGCCTGGCGGATGCCGAAACCATCCGCCTTTCCGCTGCCGCGACCCCCTCGCTTCAACACGCCATCGACCATGCCCGGCCGGGTGACGAACTGGTTCTGGAAAGCGGCGAATTTTCAGGCCCGATCACCGTCGCCACCTCCATCACCATGCGCGGCGAGCCGGGAGCGGCGATCCGTGGCAATGGTCAGGGCAGCGTCGTCACGATTACGGCCGAGGATGTGATCTTCAGTGGCATGACCGTCACCGGCTCCGGCGGGTCGCTTGAGGACATGAATTCCGGCGTGTTCGTTGCCCGCACCGCAAAACGGGCAGTCGTCGAGAAGAACCGCATTGAAGGCAATCTCTACGGGATTTATCTGCATGGCGCCGACGATTCCATGGCGCGCGACAACGTCATCATTGGCACCGGCGAAGGCCGGCTCAGCGAAACCGGCAATGGCGTGACGGTCTGGAATGCGCCCGGCGCGCGCGTCACCGGCAACGACATCAGCTTCGGCCGCGACGGCATCGCCACCAATGCCAGCAAACGCAACGTGTTCAGCGGCAACAGGTTCAGCAATCTGCGATTTGCCATCCATTACATGTATACCGACGACAGCGAGATCAGCGACAATGTCTCCACCGGCAATTCGGTGGGATACGCCATCATGTTTTCCAGCCGTCTGAAGATCACCGGAAACGTCTCCGACGGTGACCGGGACCACGGCCTGCTTTTGAATTACGCCAACAGTTCCACCGTCACCGGCAATACGGTGCGCGGCCATATGCAGCCCGCATCGCGCTGGAGCGAACGCGGCATCCGCTCGCAGGAACATGGTGTGCCGGCCGCCGATGGCGAGACTGCCGCGGATACCTCGGGAATGCGACCCGGGCCGGAAAAATGCGTCTTCATCTACAATGCCAACCGCAACCGCCTGCGCGACAATCGTTTCGAAGGTTGCGATATCGGCATTCATTTCACCGCCGGTTCGGAAGGCAACATGATGAGCGGCAATGCCTTCATCGCCAATCGCAACCAGGTCAAATATGTCGGCACGCGTTATGTCGACTGGTCGGAAAAGGGGCGCGGCAATTACTGGAGCGACAACCCCGCTTTCGATCTGGATGGTGACGGCATAGCCGACAATCCCTATCGCCCGAATGATCTGATTGACCGCGTGCTGTGGACCGCGCCGCAGGCGCGGGTGCTGACCAGCAGCCCCGCCGTGCAGGTGGTGCGCTGGGCGCAGGCGCGGTTTCCAGCCCTTTTGCCGGGCGGGGTCACCGACAGTCATCCCTTGATGTCGCCGCCCCAGCCCCCCAGGGAGCCACGCTCATGAGCCCGACCGTAAGCGTTCACGATGTGACCAAGACCTATGGCGGCAAGGTCAATGCGCTGCGCGAGCTGAGCTTCGATCTCCATGAAGGGGAGACCGTAGCTCTGGTCGGCCACAATGGCGCGGGAAAAACCACGCTGATCAAATTGCTGCTCGGGCTTATTCGCCCGACGTCGGGGCATGTGGAGGTGCTGGGCGAGAACCCGGCGAATGGCGATTTCGCCGTGCGTCAGGCGCTTGGTTACCTGCCGGAAAGCGTGTCTTTCCATCTGGCGCTGACGGGGCGGGAAACGCTTGCCTTCTACGCCCGCCTCAAACGCGTGCCCATGCAATCCGCCGACAGCCTGTTCGAGCGTGTCGGCCTTGACGCCACGGCCGCCGACAGGCCCATTCGCACCTATTCCAAGGGTATGCGGCAGAGGCTTGGCCTTGCCCAGGCATTGCTCGGTGCACCAAGGGTTCTGCTGCTCGATGAACCGACCAGTGGCCTCGACCCGGCCCTGCGGCGCAATTTCTACAACCTTGTCGATGAATTGCGGGCAGGCGGTGCGACGGTCCTCCTGTCGTCGCATGCGCTGGGGGAACTGGAAGACCGGGCTGGACGCGTCATCATCGTCAATCGTGGTGTGCGCATTGCCGATGGTACGCTGGATGATCTGAGACGGCTCGCCAGCCTGCCGTCGCGTATCCGTATCCGCACGGCCGGCGGGGCTGAAGCCGCAGCACCCGCCGATCACACCGCCCGGTGGACACCGACCGGCGACGGCGGCTGGGAAACGGAGGTGGCGCACGCCGCAAGGCTGCCGCTGCTGCACCGCCTCACCGCGGTTGCCACCGGCATCGAAGCCCTGAGCCTCATCGAGCCGACGCTCGATGATCTCTATGCCCATTTCCTGAACAGCCAGGGAGCCGCGTCGTGAGCAACATCCTGATCATTGCGGGGAAGGAAATTCGCGAAGGCATGCGCAATCGCTGGGTGCTGGCCACGACATTGCTGCTGGCAATGCTCGCCCTGACGCTGACGTTTCTCGGCAGCGCGCCGACCGGCAATGTCGGCGCCAGCCGCATGGATGTGGTCATCGTCAGTCTCTCCAGCCTGACGATCTTTCTTGTGCCGTTGATCGCGCTGCTGATTTCCCACGACGCCATCGTGGGTGAGGTGGAGCGTGGCACCATGCTGCTGCTGCTCGCCTATCCGGTGGGGCGCAGCCAGATCGTTCTGGGCAAGTTTCTCGGCCACATCGCCATCCTCTGCTTCGCCACCACCTGCGGATATGGCATGGCGGCGCTTGCGCTGGCGCTGATGGGCGGCGCCACCGGTCTTGAGGGCTGGCTGTCGTTTATTTCCATGACGGCATCGTCCGTGCTGCTCGGTGCGGTCTTCGTCGCCATCGGTTATCTCGTCAGTGCGCTATCTTCGGAGCGCAGCACGGCCGGCGGCGTGACGATCGGCATCTGGCTGTTCTTCGTGCTGATCTACGACATGGCCCTGCTTGGCGGACTGGTGGCGGCACAGGGCCGTTCGTTGCCCGGCGGATTGCTGGATTTCCTGCTGCTCGCCAATCCGACGGATGCCTATCGGCTCCTCAATCTCGGCAGCGGCGGGGCGGCGGCCCTTTCCGGCATGGGCGGGCTTGCCAAAAACTCCATCCTCACCGGTGGCGTGCTGCTCGCCGCCCTTTGCGCCTGGACGGTTGTTCCGCTCGGCCTCGCTTCGCTGTTTTTCTCAAGGAGGGACGTATGAAAACGGTCCGTTTTGCCCTTGTTCTTGTGGCTTCGCTGCTGCTTGCCGCCTGCGAAAATGAGCAGCAGGCGGAAACGCCGCCGCCCTTTTCGCTCACCGCCGAGGCCATGGGTCGATATTGCGGCATGAACGTGCTGGAACATGCCGGGCCGAAAGGGCAGATCATCCTGCGCCAGATACCGGAAGCCATATGGTTCTCCTCAGCGCGCGACACGGTGGCCTTCACCATGCTGCCGGACGAACCGAAGGAGATCGCGGCAATCTATGTCTCGGACATGGGGCGGGCTCCAAGCTGGGACAAGCCCGGTGCGGAGAACTGGGTCGATGCCCGCAAGGCCTTCTTTGTGATCGGTAGCGCGCGTCGCGGCGGCATGGGCGCGGAGGAAGCCGTGCCCTTTTCCGAAGAGGCCGCCGCCAGGGACTTTGCCGGTAGCAATGGTGGCGAAGTGGTGAAATTTGACGATCTGCCGGAGAGCTACATTCTCGGTGCGGGCGTCGAGGCGGCGGATGATGCGCTGGCCGGGGGAGCGCATGACCATGGATGACAGACATCGTGACGGATACGGGAATGGCAGGCCGGGCCGCCGCCGCTTCATCACGCTCATGGCCGCCTTCGCCGGTCTGCCGCTTCTGCCCGGCAAGGGGTTTGCCGGGGCATCGCCGGTCATCTGGCGGGGGCAGGCGCTTGGCGCGCCGGCAACGCTGGTGCTGAACCATGAGAACCGCGCCGAAGCCGAACGGCTGCTGCGCCGGGTTGTGGCCGAGGTTTCGCGTCTCGAAGATATTTTCAGCCTGTTCCGCGAAGGGTCGGCGCTGGCCGAGCTCAACCGCACCGGCGTGCTGGCCGCGCCACCTTCCGAGATGGTGGAGCTGCTGGACCTGTGCCGCAGCTTCTACGGGCTCGCGGAGGGCGCGTTCGATCCGACGATACAGCCGCTCTGGCTGCTGCATGCCCGGCATTTTTCACGCGATGGTGCCGATCCCGCCGGCCCTTCGGCCAGGGATATGCGCAAGGCGCTGGCGCTGGTGGGTTTCGACAGGGTGCATTTCGACCGGAACCGTATCTCGCTGCCGCAGCGCGGCATGGCTTTGACGTTGAATGGTGTCGCCCAGGGATATGTGACCGACCGGATTGTCGCCCTGCTGCGCGATGCGGGTGTGACCAGCAGCCTGGTGGACATGGGGGAAAACCGCGCTATCGGCGCCAATGCGCAGGGTGCGCCATGGCGTATCGGCCTTGCGCAATCGGAAGATGCCACCCGCCCCGATATGGTTCTTGATATCATCGACCGGGCGGTGGCCACTTCGGCGGGCGCGGGCTTCCATTTCGACAGTGCCGGCCGTTTCGGCCATATCCTCGATCCGCGCACCGGCCTGACGGCAAGCCGTTATGCCCGTATTTCCGTCGTGGCCGACGATGCCGCCACCGCCGACGCCCTGTCGACCGCCTTCAGCCTGATGGATGAGCGGCGGATCGAGACGCTGCGCGCCTCGCTTGGCAATGTGGAGGTCCACCTGCGCGCCTGAGCGTAGCAGACCGCCGCTCCTCATCGCGCCGCAACCGGCACGGTGACAGCGAAACCGTCGGAATGGACGATAGGTGCCACGCAGATATCGTCGCGGCTCGACACCGCCTTATGGCTACCGCAGGCCACCAGCCAGCCGCCTTGAAGCGGAAGCAGGTTCGGCGCATGGCGGGGCGGGGCAAGATTGGGGGCGTGGTCTCCGATGCCGGCGGAGACCGGGTGGATGAACTGCGTGTCGCCTGCCAGCCCGTCCGATCCCGGCACCCCGCCGATCAACGCGGCGGAAGAGCTGGAAATCCGGCGCCGTTCCGGAAAAACGGTGGCCATGGCCGGCCTGGGGCGGCATCGGGGAGGGAAGGAGAGAAACCCGTCTGCCGGCCCGCAAGCCTCAGGGCTGTCGCAGGGACACGCCTTTCATGCGGTCAGACGGAAATGGGTGGTGCGCGCGGCGCGGCGCTCATCAGAAGAACCGATGGCCTGAATGCGGCCGTATCCGCCACGAAACCTTCACCGGTCTCGATGAGGAGCGGCCTGCCGGTCATATCGGCCGGCTGCGGCAGCAGGATGCCGGCCACGATCCGGCAAACCTCGCAGACGGGAACAATTGCGTGCCGGTCGGGGTGGGACTGGCCATCGTCGTGATCGAAAGTGTGGCAAAGATCCGGCAGGCTGCCGTCCGGCAGCATATAGGCGGAGATTTCAGTCCCGGCGAAACCGGCTTCGGCTATCGGCACGCGATGGGCGAAACCGATGGCGAACAGGGCAAGCGCGCACAGAATGCGCATCCCCTTCTGCCATGTCGTCGCCTTTGCGATCATTGCCGGAATCCCCGCCCGAACAGCCTCTGAAACTTGCCTTGCATCGCCACCCTGCCAATTCACCCGCGATGGACAGTTTACCGCAGCGCGGATCGTGAGACGGCGTGGGAACAATGTGCGGGAGCGCGCGTCCCCCGTCTGTGCGCCAGATCAAACAGCACGTGTTTCGGTGATGCGGGATCACCAGGGACTTTGCGGTCTCCTCGCCCGTCTGGTGAGGAGGCGTTCCTTTGCCTCGCGGGCTCCTTTAGTGTCGGATACCGCGTCATCGCGGATTCTTGATCGCCTCCGTGATCAGTCGAATTCGCTCGCGAGCGCCATGGCGGTATATGTCGATCTTCATGCTCGCCGGTAGGGAGAGATGCATCAGGGCCCAGCTGGTCACCGCCTCCGGCTCATCGAGTGCGACGAAGCGTTCTTCTTCGAATGCCGACGTTTTTTCCTGCGCTGTCCGGATCGCCTTCACGATCAATGCCCTGAATGTTTCAACCTCGGCGGTGTCGGCTTGCATGTCGGGCCTGACGATCAAATCGAAGGCCACCTGTCCATCGGCGGATGTGGCTTTCACCATCACCGGCGTTTCGGGCGAAAATTCGATCCACCCGCCTCGCTTCGGCATGAACGATGCGCCATTGATCCGGGCCAGCACGCCAACCGGTTGATGCGCGAACGTCAGGACCCGAAACGCTCCCATCGCTTCGCGATAGCTCTCGTAATCGGCCTCGGTGGTTTCCAGCCGGTAGGTTTGGCCGGGAACCACGTCGTCGCCGGCCGCTGCCAGCCCGGGCAGCGAGCGGGTGCCCGGTTCGGCACTCTGCCACAGTCCGAAACCGGCATCCTGCGATCCGCCGGGCTTTGCCTGCCAGTCAGGCGCCTGCCGCAGATCCGGCAGGTTTTCAGCAATCGCGATCCCGGCAATATCGGCGACAGGACTGAAGCTGACCACATAGTCGGGAAGGTTCTTTGGAGCGCCGGGGCGCGATCTGGCGATTGCCCGCACATCGACGCGATAGGAGCCGTTCGGCAGGGAAAACCACCGGTCGGGAAAATCGGCGGGATCGTCCATCTTTTCCTCGCCGGGCAACCCGTCGGTATTGTCGAGATAAACCTGGCCGTGCCTGACAATCAGCGGATAGCTCCAGTGCGCGCCGGCAAACTTGACCTCGGTGGCGGTCGGCTGGCCCATGGTCAGCCTGATCAGGAAACCACCATCCGACCCCGTTCCAAAACCGACGAGACGTCCGGCGGCGGACTCTTTCCTGTATGCGAAACTATAGGCGTACCAAGCGATAGGATCCGCCGCCCGGTGGGCAAGATCGTCCGGATGGAAGATGAGGAAACCGGCGACATCGGTGCCGATCTCGACCGTGCGATCGGCCGCCGTGGCGGGCGGCGCGACGAACAACAGCGATGCAATGGCGTGGATCAGTTTGCGCATGACGGTCTCCCTGCATTTATATCAGCATCTGTCCGGCGAGGTCCTGAGCGCCGGTCGAGATATATGCGTGTCCGGACCGCAACGGGTGCGGCGCATGAGGCGAAAGGCCATTTCAATTCTCATGATGTAACAGCCGCAGGTTTCATCGAACAGCCTTGCAGGCTAATCTATTGACGCAATGGTGCCGGGCGTTTCAGCGGCAATGCGCGTCCGGGGCCGTTTTGCGTCGTTTGATCCTTGTCGCCGCATTTATTTATGGGGCTGTTCGGACCACGAAAAAATCATCAAGGATGGTGAACCGGGGCGGAAGAAATGAAAGCAGAGCGTGTAAATCCCCTTCGTTACCTGGGGGTGATGACTGTTGGCGGCATTTGCGCCGCATTCGTGGATTTCGCAGTCGCTGTGGCCATGCCGGTGGACATGACGGCTGACCGCCTTCTCGATATCTGCGAAGCGCCCACGGTGCAGGCGGTGCTGGTCAAGGGTGAGGAACTTGGCTGGCCGCGTATGACCGACGCGGAAACCGAGGATTGGCGCCGTCATTTCGTCGCCTATAATGGCGGTTCGGTTGAGGTCGTGGGCTGGCGCGACGAAGCCGAGTCGTTGTCTTTCTGGATTGCCACTGGTCCGAACGGACACAAGGCATGCGCATATTCCACGGCGAGGCCCGCCGGTTTTCTGGATGCCTTGTCGAAGCGGCTTGGTGCACCGGATAATCTCGACAAGAATGACGCGATAGAAAGCACGATGGCCCGGTGGACGCGAAGCCCGGTCGAATATTCATTTGTTCAGGTGGGCGCGTCCGCCATCATCAATATTACCTCGGATGGCGGAGCGGGTCGCTGAAGAGACGGCGCAGGCTTCAGACGATCAGCCCTCTCAAGGGCTTGATGGCCTCCGAGCCCGGGAACACCGCCCTGTCAAGCATTGCGCTGCTCGCGCCGAGATGATCGATCGCCAGTCCCTTGATGATCGCCCTCAGATCGGTTGTGGGCGCAAGGTCGCGCCCGTCACGCAGTTGCGGCACCTTCAGGCCCGGCCAGTCGGCGATCACTCTGCCGCCGCGTATGCTGCCGCCCGCGAGAAAGGCGGTCGTCGCCGTTCCGTGGTCGGTGCCCTCCGTGCCGTTGATGCGCGCTGTCCGGCCGAATTCGGTGGCGACGAGGATCGCCGTGTCCTTCCATACCGGCCCCAGCTCCTGTTCAAAGGCGGCGAGCGCATTGTCGAGCCCGAGAAGAAGCTTCGACAGCCGATCGACTTCCTGCGCGTGCGTATCCCACCCTTCGAAGGCGAGGGCTGCGACACGCGGCCCTTCCGGGTGAGCGATCAACCGCGCCGCGCCACGCGCCATCTGTTCCATGCCGGCAGGGTCACCCGGTCCTCCGGTGGCCTTGATGTTAACGCCGGAAGCGATCTTGCCGGTCTGAATTCCTTCCGCGAGCAGGCCCGCCAGCATGGGGTCCGTCTGTCCGTAGAGATCGGCGAGGCGCGGCGCGAGATCGCCATCCGCGGGTTTGAGAATGGCGGGTGACCAGCCGAGGATCGGCGCCTTGCCGCGAATGACCAGCGGCGCGCTGGCGCCGACGGCAAGGCCGCGCAGGCCGCCGCCGGAAGCAGGGTTGATGGTTTCGCCGGCCGGCATTTGCTCGAGTAGCCGGTTCAGCCAGCCGGTCTCCACATGACCGGGCGTTGGAAATCCGGATTCGAGGACGTCCTGCCCGTCGAAATGCGAACGGTCGCGATATCCCGTCGCGCTGGCATGCACGATCGCTGCCTCGCCTTTTCTGTAAAGCCTCTGGAAGTTGCGAAGAGACGGGTGCAGGGCAAAAAAGCCGTCCAGTTCGAGCGCCGGATTGTCGCCTTCCGTCCGAAGGGCAATCTGCTGGCGCAGCGCTTCATAATCGGGGTCGCCGACGGGTGGCGCCGCTGTCAGTCCGTCAAGTGCGCCACGCAGGATAATGGTGACGAAACGCGGGTCGCGCCCGCCGGCCGCATAGGCAAAGCGTGGCATGAAAGCCCAGGCGAACAGGGCGCCGCTCGCGCCGAGAACGGCACGGCGAGTTGGGGAAAGATGTTCACACAGCATGGTCAACGCCTCTGAAATTCGGGTGAAAGGAATGCGATCGTCAGTCCCTGCGCCTTGGTCTGCGCACGCTGGACGGCCTGCCTGGTTTCTTCGGACAAAAGTGGCCCCATCCGGTCTGCCATGAAACCGCGGGGGTCGACCGCATCGGATATCTGATGGGCAAAAAGACTGGCGGCATCGATGCGGGTCGCAAGCCCTTCGGACGATCCCCAGCCGGCGGTCACATCGGGAAAGCCGTTCGGCCCGGATGGATTCCACAGCGGCTGCCCCAGAGCCTTGAGCACCGACAGGATTTGCTCGGGTTTCGGCGTGATCCCGCTGGAGCGGATCATGGCCACCACAAAGTCCAGCGGCGGCCTGAGCTTGGTAAGGGCCGGGCTCCAGGACTGTTCGTCATCGATCATCGCCAGATAGGTGGCGGAAAGATCGCCATGGCTTTTGGTATAGGCGGCGGCCACCTTCGCCACCAGTTCCGGAGGCGGCTGGTCGCTCACGAAATATCGCACCAGCTTGTAGGCAAGGTGACGCGCTGTTGCCGGATGCCGGGCCAGATCACGCAATGCAGCGCGTCCCTGCTGTTCGCCGTTGTCGCCATAGGTGATGCCCAGCAGCGTCTGGTCGCCCGGCTCGTGATTGTTGTCGTTGAAATAGAAGCGACCCATCGGACCGGGATGTTTTTCATCGCGATAGACACCCCAGCCGGTAATGATCCGGGCCAGCGAAGTCACGTCCGCCTGAGTGTAGCCGCCATCCACGCCAAGCGTATGAAGCTCCATGATTTCGCGCGCCAGATTTTCGTTGAGGCCGCGCTTGCCGTTCCTGTTGGCCCTCGAGTTCGGTCCGACCGATTGCTGGTTGTCGAGAAAGAACAGCATTGCCGGGTGGGTCTCGACCGCGATGAGCATCTCTTCGAAATTTCCGAAGAGATGCGGGCGAATTGCCTCCCGCTCGAAGGCGCCGGCCAGCATGTGGACATCGCCTCCCTTGCTGATCGCCACCGCGAAATGATTGGCCCAGAACATTGCCAACCGTTCGCTAAAACCGATCAGCGGCTGATGTATCGTGCCGTTGAAGCGGGCATCCGTCTCCGCAAGCAGGATTTGCTGGGGAAGATACGGTCTTTTCGAAGCGAGGGTCTCCGGTTTCGCCCCGGCCTGCATGCCCGGGTTGGGCGGCATACCCGCCTTGTCCATCGTATTTGCGGCCGTCGCCATTGCCTGCGATGACTGCCCCATGGATTTTTCAGTCTGCCCGGCTTCACCGCCATTGGCGGAGGCTGTAACCACAGCCGGTCTTTCCCTTTCCGCCTTCACCTGCCGGTTATAATCGGCAAGTGCCGCAAGCAGGTCGGCGCTGGAGTGCAATCGGGCATTCACCGGCACGGGCGTGGCGCGTTCGGTGATTTCCAGACGCAGGAGATCGCGCGGGGCGTCGCTGATCGCGGCAATATCGCCTTCCCGTGCTCCAAGGCCAAAACGCCAGAGCGCCAGCGCTGCATCCGCATTCCGGGAGTTTGATACTTCTCTGGAATTTGACATGGCCGATACGAACTCCGTTTCGTTATCGACCCTTGAACGGCGGGCTGGCCGGAATTCTGTCGGTTTTCAAATGTGATTATTTCGTGGCAGGCTTCGGCGCCTCGCGGGCAAGCAGTCCCTCAGCCAGCTTGCGGCGTGCATCAAGGGAAAGCGTGCGTGAGAACTCCACCGCCTGCAGTTCCGTTGCCGTGCGCACGGCATATTCGGCCTTGCGGGCGCGTTCCAGCGCGGTCGAAAGCGCGGCGGCATCGAAGTTCTCGGCACCCATCAGCGATGCGGCCTCGATGCGGGCCTGGCGTGCCTCAAGCGAGGTTTCCCGCATGGTCTTGCGTGCATCGCTGAGGCTGCGCTGAAACGCTTCCTTCTCGGCTTTCGGCAGTTGCTCGCCTGCGAGCGGCATGCGTGATATTGCGGCAGCGGTGTCGTTTTTCAGGTACACGTAACCCGCTCCGGCGAAAGCACAGACAAGAAACGTGTTTACGCTCAGAAGAATGATCGCCAGCCAGCGGAAGTTCTGTTCGCTCATTTCCCATCCTCGGCTATTTCGCTTTCACTCTGCAAATTTCCGAAAGCTGTTAACGTATCGCCCAGCGTCAGCGCCGGTGGTGGAGAAAGATTGACGACAGCGAGTGCGCCGGTCAGCGCGCCTGCGAGACTGATGCCGATCATACCGGCGCCCAGTCCGTATCTGACGAGACGTTTACGTCGTGTGGTCCGGGAGCTTGCCTGCGCCAGGATACGTGCATGAAGACGGGCGGAAGGGTCCGGCAAGCGGTAGGAGGATAATGCGGCATCGAGCCCCGTCGCCTCCAGGATCATGCGCCGGCCTTCTTCCGTCTGTGCAAACCCCGTTGCTTGCTCCCGATGTTCCAGCGGCCAGTGTTTGGGATCGGCGCCATAGGCCGACACAAGGTTGAAAAAAAGCTGCCTGTCCATGGGCGTTCCACTCGTTCCGCTCATTCTTCGTGCCTCTTCAATATCGTGTGGAGCGCCCGGCGTCCGCGTGCGAGAAGGCTCTCAAGCGCATCCACGCTGATATGCATGACTTCGGCGGCCTCACGGTTCGACATCTCCTGGTAATAGACCAGAATAATCGCCTCCCGCTGCCGGGCCGATATGGCTTGCAGGGCATGCGCGACGATATTGCCGTCGCTGCCGGCAAGGGCGGCCGAGCCATCCGGCAATGGACCCGTATCGATCTGTTCGGGCGGTTCCGAAACCGGTATTTCCCTGCGTTTTCGCAGCCTGTCATAGCAAAGATTGAGTGCGACGCGGTGGATCCACGTATCGAACTTCGCGCGGTCCCTCTGCCAGCTCCCGGCCTGCTTCCATATTCGCAGGAATGTCTCCTGCGCGATATCTTCCGCTTCCGCCTGGTCGCCCAGCATACGGGTTGCAAGTGCCATAATCCGTGGCAGTTTGGCCGTTACCAGCGCCTGCATCGCGCGGCTGCCACCCGCCGCGACCTCCATAAGCAAATCTGCGTCCGGATCGTCTACCATTTATCAGGCTTTGCCTTCGTAACATCCTGTCTGGCAGGGGCGATCTTGAGGTAACGTGACAAACGGTTCAACGGTCGTGTCCGGTTTCTTTCTATTTTAACGCAGGCATATGCGAAAATCCGTCGCTGTTTTTTACCGGCCGCCAAACATATTTGTCTTTTGAGGCATCCTCTGGCGTACCCGCGTTTATGATTTGAAGCGGCAGCGGCTTGGCCTTCGAAGCTTTTTGCGGTAATCAGACCTGATGATAAAAGCCTCGAGTATCACCTGCATCTAGCTCCCGCCGCAGCGCGAGGAGCATCGAGCGAGAAGCCGGCCGGCTTCACGCTTGGAGTCGGCTTGCCTGAAGGCAGGCGAATGCGAACACATGCAGTGAGACTATCTCAATGGAAAATTATTTCGAAAGCCCCTTTCGGGGCATCACGCTCGACAGGCAGGTAAAGAACCCGAACCTCGTCGTCGGTAAATACAGCTATTATTCCGGCTATTATCACGGCCACAGCTTTGAAGATTGCGCCCGTTACCTGCTGCCGGATGAAGGCGCGGACAAGCTGGTGATCGGAAGCTTCTGCTCCATTGGCTCGGGCGCCGCCTTCATCATGGCGGGCAATCAGGGCCATCGGAACGAGTGGATCAGCACCTTTCCGTTCTTCTTCATGCCGGAAGTGCCGGAATTCGAGAAAGCGGAGAATGGCTATCTGCCGGCGGGCGACACCGTCATCGGCAATGATGTCTGGATAGGTTCGGAAGCGATCATCATGCCCGGCATCAAGATCGGCGATGGCGCCGTCATCGGGACCCGGGCGCTGGTGACGAAGGATGTCGAACCCTACGCCATCGTCGGCGGCAACCCCGCCAGAACCATCCGCAAGCGGTTTGATGACGATGACATCGCACGCCTGCTGGAGATGAAATGGTGGGAATGGCCGGCGGAAAGGCTCAAGGCCGCAATGCCGCTCATGACCGGCAGCAATGTCCCTGAGCTGTATCGGTTCTGGCAATCCGGTGCGCTGTAACGGTGAAACTGCTGGCCCGTCCGATGAGGGCGGGCCAGCAGCGTGACGGATCGGCCAGCCGCCTGAAACCGCGTGCTGGGGGCCGGAATCCGGTACCGGCAGGGATTTATCCGTGCCAGATACACACCATCACCATGCCATCCTTCATGTCCTGGATTATGGATACGGTGAAGTGACCGCTCAGGCAGAAATCCACATTGTAAGACAACGTTTCGTGTTTGAGACCATGAAGGGACCAAAGAAAGTCTGATTCACGGCACGGGTTAAGATGGGAGGAGCCAGATCGTATCCGAGGCTGTGTCTGCCGAGGCTCCCGGGTACCCGTGGAGGCGTAATTGCAAATGGCAGCAACTCGCTACTAGCGGCTTCCGGAAACCGCTACGAGGAGATTGACGGAGGCTCTCGAGGCGCCCGACATTCCCTCCGGTCATTGGCGATCTCAATGCCGCTTACAGGGCTTGGCTGATCAAGGGGTATGACGTAACGATATCTGCCGCGGCCCCGGAAATATCAGGCGAATCCAGACGTTCCTGGCGAAGTGTGCGATGATCCATTCTGTCGCCGGGTACAATATCCAGGAACAGCGGCACGGCGAAACCTGATCGTTGTGCCAGCTTATGAAACCGTTCCAAAATCCTTCGCACACCCGGATTGGAGGCAGGCGATCTGCTGGGGCGGCGCGCGTCTCGACGATCCTGTTTAACGGACGCCCGCGCTCCACCTTACAAGTTGCCGACTGACGAAACGAAATAGCTAACGGCTGCTGCTGCCACCAAGACCAGAAGGAAACTGCCGATGACGATCAGCGACAATTGACGGGCTGTCAACCGCATACCCCAGCGACCGCCGATGAGACCTATGGCGACCAGATAGATCAGGGAGTAGACAAGAGGCTGCCGGAGGTTTGTCAACTCTCCGATAACGAACTGTATGATCGAGGCAGCTGCCGCAAGGAGCGCGCCCTTCCGGAACGGCGTTTTTGACAGGTGCGCGCCAGGCCCGCCTCCAGCGACACCGCCCACTAAACCGGCAGTCAGGATCATATAGTCATTCATTGAAATTCCCAAAACCTGCGATGCAATGTTGAAGATGCCTTGCCCGTTGCCACGAGCCCGATATCAGTCATGGGACGAGGATATGCCGCCGTTTCGCGGCAAAGCTAGCCGCAGGTTTTGGCGATCTGCTTGAGTTCGACCGCGGGCTCCAGCATCGTACCGTCCTCCTTGCCGAGGAAGCGGTAGCTGCCGCGCCACAGGCCCTCCGCCACTTGCGAGATCCGCAGGCGATGATCGCCGTCCTTGCATGTGGCGTCATAGGCAAGGTCGCCCATGTCGGTGAAATCCAGATCGCATTGGGCAGCCTGCGCTTTCGGTAAAACCGGGTTCATGTGGCTCTTTACGGCAGCCGCGTCGTAACAGACCTGAAACACCTGCTCATCGTTCTTCAGTTCCGGTGTCGGCACCGGGGTGAATATCCTGACCTGCCACAGGCCGGGGGGAAGGCCGCCATCCTCGGCGAAAGCGGGTGCCGAGATCAGGAGGATTGCGGTCGCGAGGCAGGATCGCATCATGATTGTGGCTCGTCTCATTGGCATTCTCCAATCCGCTTGACGACGACATCCGTCGTCGGTTGCGGCATGTCGTTGTCGCCCTCGTAGACTTCGTTGTAGGAGATCTGACCGCTGAAGCTTTCGCCGCCGTTCTCCGGCTGAAGATACAGGCCCCAGGATGTCCCGATGCCGCCGTGGTCGCATTGCGCGTTCATCTGCACACCGCTCTCGTAAAAGCGAACTTTGTCGATCAAGACGCATTTGACACCCGAAGGCTTGGGCATGAGCGGCAGCGTTTCGGCGGTCATCTCGCCCGTGACGCAGATGTCGCGCGAGGTTTCCACGACCTTCATCTCGGTATCGGTGCGTTGCAGCGTTTTCCAGGTGAAGCGCCAGAGACCGCCCCATTCCGGCCGCTCCACCGGCGCCGCCTCGGCACGCGAGCCGCCATCGTTTCGCGGTGAGGAAAGATCCGCCGTCTCCAGCGCCAACCGGCGGGAGAACCACGCCCCCAATATGTTGAAGTCGTTGAGTGTGAGGTGATAGGGCTTGAGCACCTCATCCTGCTGCGCCAAGGCCGTGCCCGCGACGGAAGCTTTGCGGCCGTAATAGACCTGGATTTCCCTGAATTTTTCCTCCGGCATCGGTTCGGTTTCCCGGAGCGCCGCCTGATTGAGCACGGACGCTGCGACATCCCGGCCGAATGCCGCATAGGTGCCCTGTGCTGTCTCGGCGAAGTAGGCGCCGTACATCTCTATCATCGTGAAGGTGGGGTCCTGCTTCATCCGCTCGCCAAAGGCTGTGCCCGCGGCTTCGAAACTGCCTTTGTCCGTCCCGAATTTGCTGAAGATCGCCCCGTGATCTCCATCGGGATCGAGAAACATGGCGTAAACGATATGGCCATAGGTCCGGAAATCCAGGCCGTTGATGGGGTCGAGCATTTTCTTATCGAAACCTTCGCGGCTGGCGGCGATTGCCGGCAATGAGGTCGGCGAAGGATTTTCAATCGCCGTCGCCGTGGCTTGCGCCCATCTAGACGACGGCATCGAAATGGCAACCATGAGCGCCAGCATCGCAAAACCGGCAAACGACAGACGTGGCATGGTGTTATTCCTCATTGAAGAGCACGAAAGATGGGGAAGAGCGCGAAGGATCGGGAAGAGCACGAAGGATGGGAGAAAGACTTCCTGCCTGCGGTTTCACTTTTGCAGCGCTCGATCGGTGTGCTTCGCATGTCTACCTCAGGCCCCGTTCTGCTCATCGATTCCTGCCAGACCCGTCCTGATGAATCAAGGCGGTTGTGCCTCCCGCCGCACATCGTAGTGGCAACCGAGGACAAAGCCGCCTTTGTGTGCTGAGCTTGGCGTGCGCAACGCAATGCGAAAGTCGGCTGTGGGGCAAACTGTTCAAGCCGGAATCCGGGCGGAGAGGGCGCGCGACGCCAGACAACAGAATGCGAAAGGCAGTCGTCGAGGAGAGCCATGGCCCCAAGGGAACTGTTTCCCTTACTGCTCGGCGATTTGGGTCGAGGGCCGGATTGTACCAATTGTCGAGATTGCGACTGACGCAAAAAACTCCATTCTCTATGAATCAAATTCCCCCCTCCACCGTGAACAAATTATCAGCCATGAAGTCCACGAAGACACGAATCTTCGGTGACAGATATCGGCTCGTCGGCCAAAGAACACGGAAGATACCCGCCTCTGCCGTGAAGCCGTCGAGTATCGATACCAGCTTGCCCTCTTGTATCTGTTGAGCCACCGCGAAATGGGGCAAGCAGGTTATGCCAAAACCGTTCTCGGCAAGGTGGATGAGCGGTTCAAGTGTGCTGGCCACCGTCGTTGTTGGCAGCGTGATACGCAGGTCCTTGCCGTCTCTGGCCAGCGGCCATGGCTCCAGTTTGCCCGAATTGGCATAGCGGTGATGCATGCAGCGGTGATGTCGCAGGTCTTCCGGCGCCAGCGGCACGCCTTCTTTTTCCAGATATCCGGGCGAGGCGACTATCCGATGCCTGAAGGAGCCAAGTTTGCGGCTCATCAGTCGTGTGTCACGTACGTCACCGGTGCGGACAACGGCATCGAAACCTTCTTCGATCACGTCAACCAGGCGGTCGGTGAAATCGAGGTCCAGGGTGATTTCGGGGTAAGCCTTCATGAACGCCGATATCGCCGGCATCAGCAGCATTCCTGTCAGCGGAAAACTCACGCGCAAGAGGCCATGAGGCTTGCTGCGGGACCGTGAAAGCTGCGCCTGTGCCACATCCAGTTCAGACAGAATACGTCGGCAGGTATCGAGAAAAAAGCTGCCTTCCTCCGTCAGCGTCATGCTGCGCGTCGAGCGATGGAAAAGACGCACCCCCATCTCCTGCTCAAGACGCGCGATTGCCTTGCCAACCGCAGAACTGGAGAGACCCAGTCGCTGAGAGGCCGCGACAAAGCTGCCGCCTTCTGCCGCCTGAACGAAAATACCCAGCGTACCAAGCTTGTCCATGTCCATCCCTATTAAGGAATAATTTTCCGCTCTCATCGGAATACCAGACCATTTATCGCGTATCGCGCAGCCGATATCCAGCCTGTCACGGCAGCCAATGCCGATTTTCATCAGAGGAAGACACATGGATACGAAGTTCGCCGCCGGATTTGCCGCCTCTCCGGAGCCAACCACTTTTATCGTCAACGTCATTCATGCCCATCCGGGCAAGCAGGATGACGCGTTTCAAATCATTCAGGACGTGGTCCATTACGTGGCGGAGAGAAAGCCGGGGTTTCTCTGGAGCAATCTCGCCAAGAGCACTGACGGGCTGACCGTGGTCAACATTGAAGCCATTCAGGGTGCAGGCAACGTAGACGAGTTCTTTTCCGATCCGGTTTTCGTTGAAAAATTCCGTAAGTTGGACACCGTCTCAACCAGCGAATTCCATACATATAGCGTCGGCGATCTGGTTTTGCCCAAACTCGGACAGACGGGTTGAGCACCATGGCCCATTCGACCCCGGACGGCCGCAATGCAGCGAAAGGGCGGACGATGCTCGCTTGCCGATGTCGGCCCTGCTTGCCCTTGCCATGGCTGGTTTCATCACCATCCTGACAGAGGCCCTGCCAGCGGGGCTTCTCCCGCAAATGAGCGCGGAGCTGGGCGTCAGCCCCTCCGTTGCTGGCCAACTCATTACGGTATACGCCATCGGTTCGCTGGTGGCGGCCATTCCGCTGACCGCGGCTACCCAGCATTTCCCGCGCAAGCCGCTTCTCCTTTGCGCCATCGCGGGTTTCGCGGTGGTCAACACCATGACGGCGATCACCGGAAGCTTCGCTATCATGCTCCTGGCACGTTTCTTTGCAGGGGTTTGCGCGGGGCTGCTGTGGGCGATGATCGCCGGATACGCAGCGCGCATGGTTTCAGACCAGCAAAAAGGGCGTGCCATCGCGGTTGCGATGGTGGGTACGCCACTGGCCTTGTCTCTGGGTATTCCGGCAGGAACCATGATAGGAACTGTCATCGGATGGCGAAGTACATTTTTGCTGATGACCGCGCTCACCGCGGTTCTGATAGGGTGGGTCCGGGCAAAGGTGCCCGGCTATCCGGGCACGACGATCAATGAGCGGTCTTCCATCAGGGGCACTTTGGCAATCGGTGGAATCAAATCGGTGCTGATGGTTACCCTGCTGTTCGTCCTCGCCCACAATATTCTTTATACCTATATCGCCCCACTTGTGGTTCCCGCGGGGTTAGACAGGAAACTTGACGTTGTTCTTCTGATGTTTGGGCTAACGGCAATCGCAGGGATCGGTATTGTCGGTTATCTGGTCGGCCGATGGCTGCGAGCGCTGGTACTTGCAAGCATCATGCTGTTCGCGGCGTCCGCATTCATGCTTGGCATCGGCGGCGAGGTCCCCGCGCTGTTCTGGCTGGCAACGGGCGTGTGGGGATTGGCGTTCGGAGGTGCCGCCACCCTGTTTCAGACGGCAGCCGCCAATACCTCGGGGCAGGCTTCTGATGTAGCGCAGTCCATGATCGTCACAGCCTGGAATTTGGCGATTGCGGGTGGAGGCATCGTCGGTGGCCTGTTGCTCCAACACGCCGGCACCGGCTGGCTCTCTTGGTCGGTTCTGGCATTGTTGTTGCTGGCTTATGGCATCGCTTTTTTTGCAAAAGACAGGGCCTTTCCGCCAAACCACCCAGCTTTGTGATGTCTGCTTTGGGCCGAAAATTGACATTCACGAACGTTTTGAAGGATGGCCTGTTGATTGCCACTGAGAACTGACCCGGCGTGGCGTGATAGGGGATGCGGACTAAAACTTGGACCACCAGGAGGTAGTTCATGTATTCTCATGCTGACAGAATTCGCGCGGTCGAGCTGTATATCAAGCTCGGCAAGCGGGTTAAGGCGACGATCCGCCAGTTGGGTTATCCGACCAAGAATGCGCTGCGGAACTGGTATCGCGAGTACCAGCAGCATCAAGACCTACGCGTTCGTTGTGTGGCTCGCGCGCCGAAGTTTACTGAGGCCCAGAAGCAGACGGCGCTTGAGCACTACCGCACCCATGATCGCTGTATCTCTGCGACGATGAGAGCGTTGGGCTATCCGGGTCGTGGAACTTTGACCGCATGGGTTCGAGAGGCGTTTCCGGAGGCGAGAACTTCGATGGTTGGTCGATCCTGGCGCCCGGCCTATCCCGACGCTTTGAAACAAGTCGCAGTTCTTGATCTTTGCAGTGGAGAGGAAAGTGCCCAGCAAATAGCCGAGCGGCTAGGTGTATGCCGGCCGACGTTGTACGCTTGGAGGAATGAGTTACTCGGTCAAGAGGCTGCCTCATCCATGAAACGCCGCAACACTTCTGCGCCAGCGTCGGAGCGCGAAGAACTCGAGCGACAGCTTGAAGCCCTCCAGCGCGATGTCCGACAATTGCAGCTTGAACATGATCTGCTGAAGAAGGCCAATGAATTGCTAAAAAAAGGCCTGGGCGTCGATCTGCAACTCCTGAGTAATCGGGAAAAGACACAGCTGATTGACGCCCTCAAAGATACCTATCGATTGCCAGAACTGCTTTTGCAGGTGGGGATTGCGCGGAGCTCGTACTTCTACCACCGCACCCGAGTGAATCTGGAAGACAAGTATGTCGCCATCCGCCGCAGCCTGACGGAAATCTTCGAAAGCAACCATCGCTGCTACGGCTACCGCAGACTGCAGGCGTCACTGGCCAGGCAGAGCGTAACAATCTCGGAAAAGGTTGTGCAGCGATTGATGAAGCAGGAGAGTTTGGTGGTCGCCAGACCGCGGCGACGGCGTTTTGGCTCGTATATGGGAGAAATCAGTCCTGCGCCGGAGAACCTGATCAACCGGGACTTCAGAGCGAAAACACCGAACGAGAAATGGCTCACAGACATCACCGAATTCCAAATTCCAGCTGGAAAGGTGTACCTGTCGCCCATCATAGATTGCTTCGATGGCATGGTGATCAGTTGGTCAATTGGAACGCAACCGGATGCGGGGCTGGTCAACACGATGCTGGACGCCGCCATCGAGACCGTTACCGACGGCGAAGGCAGGACGATCGTCCACTCTGATCGTGGAGCGCATTATCGCTGGCCGGGCTGGCTCACGCGGATTAGCGATGCGAAGCTATTACGTTCGATGTCTCGCAAGGGCTGTTCACAGGATAACGCCGCGTGCGAAGGCTTCTTCGGTCGGTTGAAAACGGAACTGTTTTATCCTGGCGACTGGAGAACCATCACGATCGAGCAGTTTGTCCGCGAGGTTGATGCCTACATCCGATGGTACAATGAAAAGCGCATCAAATTATCATTGGGATCACTCAGTCCCATCGAGTATCGCAGAAGTCTTGGCCTTAGCGTCTAAATCAGTCCAAGTTTTTATCCGCATCCCCGCCGGGTCAGTTCTCAGTGGCAATCAACAACCGGGGACCTCGACGTTCGTTTCCTTCTCGCCGCGTGGCGGCCGCGTGAGCGGGAGTGTCGCACCCAGCGACTTCAAGTAGTCCATGACCGCTGCGTCGGTTTCCGACTTTCCCAGCAATGCCAGCGCGCCCTTGTAGATTGCCATGCAACACCTCCAATGCTTACTTGCGACGATTGCCATGAGATCGGTACCGGGACGCCGCGAAGACCCTGTCAATAATGAGCAACGACGATTGGGACAAGTGGCTCAGGAAGATGATCCGGAACAATTGAGAAGGCGGGTGAAAACATGAGGCAGATCGACTGTTCACCCAAACTGAATTGCACGGAAAATCGGCCGATCCGTTTACCGGGGTCGAAGTGCCAATCGGCGAGGGCCCTCACTGTCCGCGACTTTGTGAAACCCGCAGTCGCGCAAGTTTCTCCCAGATCGCCGCGCTATAGCCACCCTCGATCGCCTTGTACACAATGCCGCATCGAGCTGAACGGCGAAAGCATGAGAAAACAGCGCGCCCCAATGATCAGTGAAGTATCGCAAGCTTGACGCCGAACGAAACCAGATCCACACATCTACCTGACCCAGGATCAGTCCGAAAAGTGGCCGCCTTCAAATCGGAACGGCGGCCGGAATGAAATCGGAATGACTGGCCGGCTTGATTTCGGAATCAGTGGCCGGCTTCATCGGAATACGCATCGTGACGGAGCTGGGCTTGGGGGAGATGACAGAGCGGGGGAGTTTCGGGTGTGGGGATTGGTTTGAAGGACGAAGGCAAAAAATGCCTTCACCCATGGCGTTTATTGCCGGACGACAGAGGCATTGCGACCATCGATGATGAGATCGTAGTCGCTCGACTGTGGTGGTACTTGCGGGAACCCCTCTGGGGCTTCCGAGGCAGCGAGACGGAATCCAGAAGCGTCAAGCCATCGAACGCGGTTGCCTGAACGAATTGGAATAACCGCGTACCGACCTGCTCTCCCGTCTGTTCCAGACAAGGTTGCAGGAATTGACATGCGTCCGGGCGCCGCGGTTGCGTTTGTCCTTAATGTCTTTGACCATGCGAGAAGATTGCTGGGATCAATTTGATCCTCGCCGTCACAGACTATCAGTTGAACATCGAGCCAAGCGGTATACTGGGCGCGCATTGCTTCAGATTCCGGACGAGATTTTGCAATGCCAACCGAAAGAGCAAATGCTACAAAGGGATCAAGCGTGCCCCAGCGCAGCAGCTCTTTCGCCCAGAAGGCAAACCAGGGTAACCCGGTCGTCTCTTTCCAGGTGTCGATTGTTGGCGTGGCAAGACCGCCGACGCGGGCTTCAGCGTTTCAATGTTTGATTGCATAGATGGTAGTGGGATCTTGCACTTTGCTGATAGTTCGCTAAATTACAGGTATTGTTTCGAATTTGCGCGTGAGTCGCGCAGGAGTGATCGTGCGTGCAATAGACCTCTATGCTGGTATCGGGGGATGGAGCCTCGGGCTGCGTTTGGCGGGCGTGGAGGTAGTGGACTCTTATGAGTGGTGGCAACCTGCCGTCGATACGCATAACGGCAATCACGGAGGTGAACTGAACCCCACCGATGTGCGTCGTCTAAAGCTCGAGGACTTGCCCTCGAACATCGACCTCGTTGTCGGTAGCCCGCCATGCACGGAGTTTTCATATTCGAATCGGGGAGGTGGAGGCGACCTTGACGAGGGTCTTAAGGACCTTGTCCGTTTCCTTGAGGTCGTAGAACATTTGAAGCCGAAGTTCTGGGTGCTCGAGAATGTGCCGCGGGTGGCGCAAGTGCTCGAGCGAGGCATGAGAGACGAAGCACATCCGCTCTATCGCTTCCGCGACCTCGGCATGCAGATCGAGATCATCGATTTTTCCGAATATGGGACGCCTCAGTCGCGTCGGCGGTGCATCGCGGGCAATATTCCGTTCGATCTAGTCAAAGCCTACCGTCCGCGCCTACCGCGGCGGACCCTTGGCGATGTTGTCGAGGCGATCAACGCCAAGGGTGATATAGTCGATCCACTCTGGGGTTGCGTTCTGCCCGCAGCAAAGGTGACTGAACGGGAGAACGAAGGCGCCCTCAATGCGGAGGAACTCCGCATGAACAGAGAGGCCAAGACCTATCATCCGGTCTACAACAACATGGCGTTCCCCGATGTAATGGATTTGCCGGCCCGTACCGTTACTGCTACCTGCACCCGAGTTTCGCGCGAGAGCATTGTGATCGGCGATAGCGCCGCCGGCTTCCGCCGGTTAAGCATTCGCGAACGCGCCAGCCTTCAGGGCTTTCCCATCACCTACCAATTCTATGCGCGCTCCTTCCCGGAAAAGGCGAAGATGGTTGGTAACGCCATCCCGCCTACCTTCACCTATCTGGTTGCTTGGGCCGCTCAGGGCGTCTCAGCCGAAGACCTGATTCCCTTCGCGGAAGCTGGTCAGAGCCTGTGTCGGCCAGAGAAGGCTGCACCGGTGACACCGCCGACGACGGAGGGCCGCACCTATCCGGCGGGACGCAGTTTTCGGGCAGCTTTGCCGGGCCTACGTTTCAAGAGCGGCATGAGGTTTGAGCTCGCTAACGGCAGAGGCCGGGAGCAGGATTGGCAGGTTCGCTTTTTCTTCGGTCCCTCGATCGATGTTCGAGAGATCATCCTTGACGGTGACTTGCTTAGCGAACTTCGCAAGTCGCCATTAATTCGTGCGATGTTGATGGCGCTGGGGGTTGAGTTCGCCAATGTCGATCAGGTGTTGCAGACAAGCAGCCCGGGTGCTCTCCAAACGGCGTGGTCGCACCGCGACAGCGGCCTTGGCCCTTATCAGGTCGCAGACCTTTTGGGCGAGTTGGCAGGCAGAGTCCACCAGCGGTTGCTCTCTGCCGCAACCGACGACCATCATGCTGTTATCGGCTACGTGATGGAGGCGGCGGCCGAGGGCGAGGAAGGCGACAGCATTCCGGGCTCCAAGAAGCTGACCACACATGCGCTACCAATTCTGAGCGGGCTACTGGTGGGTGCTTGGTTTAATACCCTGCCCTGGCATCGCCTCCAGAAAGCGGTGGCCTAGTTAGAGCAAGGCCGGGCCGAAGAGACTTTCGAAGGCCTTGAATGGAACCTCGACGCTCTCCCAACCGCCTGCGCCGGCATCTGTTGGAATATGGGCGCCCATTTCATCCATCCCGACGGTCGCCAGCCTGGGCGGGGCGCACGACAAATCCCAAAGATGAAACAGGTGTAGAGGACGATCGAGTGCGATCTCCCATTCATGCCGGGTGAGATGCAGCGTGCCGCTCGTCCCGCCTCGGCTGGACTTAACCTCGATGGAGAGAAAGGCGCGGTCGTCGGCTGCCCTCACCGAAAGGACGTCGTAGCCGTCCTGATTGCTGTCGACCGCCACCCAGCGCGGTTTGGCTCCAGTACGAGCCTCTTCATGGATTAGGGTCAACCGCTCTCCTGCCCGACCGATGGTGAGCAGATGATCCCTTTGCAGACCCCGAGCAATACCGGCGAGCCAATCCCAGAAGTCCACCGCCTCATCGTTCGGTGCGCCTGCCAAACCGGCTTCAACAAAGACCTGATGGACGCCGACGGGGCAGAAGTTTAAGACGCGGGACCGACCGTAGACAGCGTTCTGAAGCCAATCGGGATTCTGTGTTTCGACGTAGTGCAGCAAGATGAAGCGCAAGGCTGCTTCATATCCCTCGGCATTGTGGACCTTCAGTCCCGCCGCTGATACCTTCAACTGACCTGTCTCGTTGATATCCAGCCACGCCAAGTCTTCTGCTAGGGATAGCGCGGAGGTTGAGGACATTCCGCCGACCTTTGGAAGGCCCGAAAGGAGTTCCTGTGCAGACAGAGGGCGTCTGTGGAGGAGCTCGAGCAGCGCGATGCCCGCCTGCGCCAGACCGGGGGATAGAAGGAGCGTCACCTCGGGCCACCTAGATCAGCAGCGATCGCCCGGATGTCATCCATTTGAAGGCCGGTAACGTAGTCCTCGACATCCTCGGTGCCGACCTGGACCGGGTCGATCGGAATAGGATCGGGTGCGAGGGACGAATCCGCCAGCGCTCTGGCCATTTCGCGGATCTTGAACCCGAGCCGCGAGCGCACCGTCTCATCGACTGTGCCGATGCACTCGACGATTTCAATGGTCGTTTCCTGATCCTTGGGCAGGCCGAAACGGTGAATCCGGTCTTCAGACTGAAGATAATGGGCGGCGTTGAAAGTGCGGTCCAGATAGATCGCATGATGGCAGACGCGGTGCAGGCTTATGCCCTCGCTAGCGGCTGCCGGATTGGCCACCATTACACGGACGTTGTCATCGTCATGGAATGCCTTGATTTTCCCTTCGCGGGTGTCGGCGTCATCCTCGTCGCCGGCGTCTACCCCGCCATGAATATAGACCGCGCCCAAATCCGCCAGCCTGGAGGCTATATATTCGACGTTACGGACAAAGGACGACCAGATCAGCACTTTGTGCCCTTGGCGGGCAAGCTGGCGCACACGCTTGATGACGTATTCGAGCTTGGGGCCTTCGCCCTCGGCGAGTACAGCGGCCAAGAGTTCGTGGTGTGCAAAGCCGATCTGGGCGGCTAAGAGTGAGGGATTGGAAACGAACTGTAGAAGGCGGGAGACTGAGCGACCCAAGGCGCGGAAAGTCTGCTTGCCTTGGGCATCGAGCACCGCTGAAGCCTCGCGGGCAACTTCGAGGCGCATCATCTCGTAGAGCTCTCGCTGAACCGGAGCCATCGGCAAAGCCACTAGATTGCGAGTGACTTCGGGGAGATTGAGTTGCTTCTTGTTCGTTCGGACATGGATCGGCCGCATCAGACCGACGACCGTCTCCTCTTCGACGTGAACCTCAGGGTACAGGAATTGAAACTGCGGGATGAGATCGCTGACCGACTGCGGCATGGGCGTTCCGCTCATGATCAGCTTGCCAACCGGCAGATGAGACAGCTCGATGACAGAGCGCCCACTGGCTCCGCTCACGCCGGACTTGATGCGATGGCTTTCGTCAAGAAAGACGAATGTTCGGTGTTGGGCGAGGTGTTGGGTGACTAGGTCCTGAACCCTTGGCAGCTGTTGATAGGTTATTAGCATAAGCGGTGGGTCGGTCGCCAGCCCGGAGCGAATGCGGTCGCGGCCGCCGCGCAGACGCACAAAGCTGCCAGAAGCGTTTGGTAGGCACTCTACGATTTGTTCGTCCCACGCGGCGAAGGCGTTTTTCGGCGCGATTACCAGAAGTCGATCGCCCGCCTGAGCGCGAACAGTAAAGAAGGCCAGTGCTTCGGTCGTCTTGCCGGCGCCTGGAACGGAAAAAGTTGCCGCCGCCGGCAGGGCAGCGAGGCGCGCTACATTGGGAGCCTGGTGCTCGGACAGGCTCCGTCCGAACCCCGAGGTTTTAAGCAAGGCCTCTAGTTCGTCGAGGGGCAGGGATGAGGTGTCGGAGGCTGCCCAATAGCTCGCCTCTGCGCGGTGAGACTGCTGCAGAAGCTTAGTGGCCTCGGGGGAGATGACGAGACCAGCCCCGAGCGTCAGTCCATGGGCGCGGAAAACCTGCAGGAATTGGTCGCGGGTTCCGGCGAACGCCCACCAAGGCAGAGAGAAGCCTGCCACGCCTTCGAGTGTTGTGTCCTGGCTCGCGTCATAGGCGACCCGTGTAAGCATCGCCACCCAGGCATCGGTGTTTTCATCGGGCTCCCAAGTGAAAACGGCTCGCCCACCCTTAGCCCGGTAAGTAATCCTAAGCATGATCTGCCAGATAGGAGCGGATGGCAGCTACGCGTGTTTCTATCTCATCGAGCTGTTTGGCCACTCCGGTGAGTTTAGATTCAGGTCTTAGACCTTCCTTTGCCGCCGCCGTCAGGTAGCTGTTTGCTTTAGCGCATTGGTCCAGGAGATAACCGGCCTTCTTCACATCCTTTTTGACCTGTCGCTCCGTCTCAAGGACCTCCCCGATTGCATCGCGCGCTTGCGCACGTTGGGTGGGGTCTTGTAGCGCCTTGATCAGTGCCGGTTGCTGGAGGTCTTTCTTGTCGCGCTGGCCGCCTCCAAACAGGTCGTCTAGGCCGTCATCCGGCTCATCCGTATCCAGATTAAGTTCGCTGGTGAGACGTTCGACAACTTTATCCAAGTTGGTCGCCAGTTCCGGAATGGCGATATAGAGACGGCCAACGGCATTGGGATCATCGATGAGGGCGAAAGCGGCTTCTTTAAAGATTTCCTTTCGTCCGACCCCAGAGAGCTTGGATCGGCTTTGAACAAGCCTCTGGAAGGTATGTTCTTGGCCGGAAACTTCTGACCAAAGGTTCGCCTTTCCCCGCGATCGCAGATACTCGTCGGCATAGGCGCGCATGTCCAGAAGTTGGGCGAACTCGGTGTCTTTCATCTTATAGAGCGTGCAAAGCTCCTCGGCATCTATTTTGTCGCGTTCCATCTTAGCGATCATCATGTTGGCCTGGGCGTCCCAGCTATAGTCCGCCCGGATATCCCTATCGATCTGGAGCTGCGCCTCCAGTCGGTTGATGTCCTTCTCTGTCGCATGGGGAAGCACCACCACTTCAATATGTTCGAAGTGACCATACTTTTCTGGCTCGTCATGCACCAGTTGGCGCCATACGGACAGGCGGCGGTTGCCGTTGACGACGAAGCCTTCCTCGTCGAGTAGCAGCGGATTCACCTGCTTGTGGGCCGAATCTTCGAAGAAGTCGTCTAGGTCGGACAATCGACCCAACTTGAGCAGAAGCTCATGCTGAACCTCTTGCGCGTCCCACATCTCGGGATCACCCGTAAAAAGATCGGGACGAAGGTCTGCGTTGATGGCGAGATGTTCGACTTGTAGGGAGGCAGTTCTTCCATTGACGAGGCGATATTTCGGCAACTCGATCGGAATGCGGATGATCGGCAGGTCCTGGTTGAGGCCCTGAAAAACCACTCGATCTGTTGCAAGACCCTTGACGCCCAGTCGGGCCTTGAATTCTTCCTGACGGGCAGGGCGAGGCCAACCGAATCGGGACCCTTTTGGCGTATCGGGCAAATCGCTATTCGTCATTATCACTCCAGTGCGACAACTAGCGTCGGAACGTAAAAGGCTTTGCGGAAAATCTCGAGCTCGCGCTCTAGCCGCGTAGCTTGCGCGATATTTTCGCCGATTGCCAGTGCAACGCGATGGGACGGCAAAACGAAGACCGCGCCTTGGATGGCGTCATTGAGATAAAGCGTCTGCAGCTTCATCAAATCTGCGTACATGCGTGCCATGTTGCCTGTCTGCAGGCAAAGGCCGATGTCCTCACGCATCGATGTGATGCTCATATCTGATCCGCGTGCCACTGTTACCTCGCTCGACCAACCTCTCGAGCGGAGTGCTGCGACGAAATGATCGCGAATTCGTGGCGCCGCCCCACGTTCGATACGAACATCTACGGCCGTCGCTGCGGCGAGAACATCGTCCAAGATATGCGGGGGTATGCGTTCCGAACCGGCGCAGTGACTATGCAACGAAACCTTCATGATGGCGTCCGATTAATGGAAGTGTTGCAACGGCGAACTAAAGGCGCCCTTGGAATCACGGCTGCTACCCCGAGATGTAGCGCATCTCTGAGACCTTTGAAACCGTTAAAGTTGTAAATCGATTGATCGAAAACGAGATCGCTGTGGCCTACTCAGTATTTGGATGGCAGTCACTTGCAGAGATGTGTACGATTTTGGTTCGTCGACGACTTTGCGAGTATTGGAAGCCTCTGTGCGATAAGTCAAGCAAAGCTCGGTGGCGTTGATTTCTGCCTAGTCAGTAGAAAAAATGGCAAAGTCTACAAAAAATATGGAAGTTCTTGGGCTTCGTCCAAAAAGTCACTAGACAATTAATGAATTCTGACCATCCGTTCATCCGCCGGGGCGGATGAGGTGGCTGTCGTGGGCGTCTCTGCGTTTTCGACCTCGCCCCTCCCAACCGGCTTATCCTTTCACAGAATTTACTCATGTGGACAGTCGATATTGAATAGCTCCCAGATTTAGACGCCTTCTTTCATAATTTTAAGACAAGACGAGCATCATGAGTAAACCTGAACTGATAGGGTAGTTAGAATACCTGTAGAGGTTTGAAACGGCGAGCTGCCCCATTCTCATTCAATTTCCAAATCAATTCGGTCGCTTCACCTATTGTCTTTCCGTGTTGGTCAACAAGCGCCTGCACCAGGAGCGCATATTCGTTGTGAATGTTAGTCGCGAATATTCCGGTGTCGTCACTTCCAACGCAGACGATAGGCTTTGATCCTGTGGGTTCAGCCGCAACTCCCAACCACCTAAAAATGTGGTGTTCTCTGTGGTCATTGTACAGGCTAATTCGCACGTTGCTGGTGGGCAGGGTCTCGATCGCGACTCCTCTATGGTTCAATCGTTCCAGCGCCATGTCTTGAAGGGCAATCAAAGCAGAAGCGGGAAAATAGCTAGTTTCAATCTCGATGGGCTTGCAGACGTAGTCGTATTTGCGATGTCTTTGTCGAAACAACCGGTAAGCCGCTGGATATTCCTCCGCCGCCTTCACTATCAGCTCAAGCTCAGCGCGAACGGTGACATCTGTGACCTTTTGGGCAAAGTCTTTTGCTGCAGCCGCGACGAGGTGAGGGGCGCGAAGCTCCCCGTATTCGCGCTCTAATCGCAGTACAGTGAGAATGTCCAAATGGCGCAAGCACCACTCTTGGTAGAGAACTGCGATACTTTGTTCACCACCATAGATCAGCGCTGACACGGTGGAGACATCGTTATGGATACGCTGAACGAGCGCAGTATGCTCGCCACTACCAGCCAAGAAATTTCCGGCGAAAACAAGGTTGTCGAGCCATTCAGACCGCGGCACTACAATCCGATCGCCCGTGCGATCAAGCCAGAGTTGCGGCGAAATACCGAGCGCGGTGGCATGGCCAACTCTATCCCCTACGCGGAGCCCTAGAAAGTCCACGGCTTCTACGGTCGCCCTGATACCCGACACGATATGTAAAAAGTCTTCGCCAACGTGGTACGTGGAATGTTCGACGGCATCTCGGCGGAGTAGCCTGAATGCTGGAGCGAAGGCCTCCGGTGGGGCATGCAATTCATTTGCGGCGGCATCAATACCGCGAATAAGTTGGCGAGCTGCTGGGGATTTTTTGATGATGTGTCTTAACAATCGCGCCTGCAGGAGAGCATCGCTCCTTGCTTGACCATCACGAGACTGGCTGTATCGGTCCCTTTGTTTGCCGATGCGCTTGATGAAATGGGCCACCAATGCGAATTCTGTGTCTCGGCGGCCCCGCTTGATACCTTTACATTGCGTCTGGTCGCATTGTCCCGCGAAACACTGCGGAAGCCGTGCGGTACTACCCCACCTTACTCGCTCATTACAACCGCGAAACTCAAGGTATCCGCCGACTATACGATCAAGAAGCACCATGATGTCATTCAGCGTCTTCTTAGGCGAAAAACGGCCTTCTAGGTGGGCAATACTGGTATACGGAGATTTTCGATTTAACTGACGGAAGCGCTCCGAATAAACTCGCTCGAGTTTTTCTCGCGTTCCAACCACCGTATATTTTTGGAACTGATCAAATCCCACCTCATCCGCCTGCTGGACAGTTATTTTGGCAATCTGATTAAGAACTAGGAAATTGAAATACAGGCCGAGGTTTATCAGATCACGCGAGTGCTTTGGTCCCCTCGTCCAAGTTAGCATAGCTGAATAGAGAAATGCCGCCTCATCGATGAGCGGCGGATTTTCAGCCTCACCGAAAGCAACGACCCCGGGGTTTTTCGAAAGCGTGATGCCTTGGGTGAGCTGGCAATCATAATCCGGGAGGCTCGCGGTCATTAGCCCCACTAACTGATGCGGAGTGATCTCCGGTTCGCTGTGGCCGAGAGCAATTTTCGCAACGGCGTGTCTCACACGGCGTGCAGCGCGTAGCCGACGATACAGCTCATATGGACGGAGGTTGAACTCCATCTGGTCATAAAGTTCGTCTGGCAGACCCGATCCACGTCTCGCAGCGGAGAGCTCAGCGTAATACAGTTTCGGAAATCGTACCGCGTCAAGCCAAACAATGTCGAGCTCGGTCGACCCGTTCAGGTGCATGTGAAGCTCATTCAGTCCCGCGATCTCTTCGAGGCGCTCGAGCTCTGGTAGGATTGGGCTCAATATGGCGGTGTCACCTATCTCGGCGTAGAGGAACCGACGTGGATCTATACCTAGTTCTGGACCTCGGCCCTCAAGCACCAGGAAAGCGACAATAACTGCAAGAGGCGAGATGCTTGGCAGTAGCCGTTGCCATTCGAGAAATTCCGAGGATCGGATGGCCAACCGACCCGCGCGTCTCTCTATAAACCGTTCTGCAAGAGCTTTTAGAACGAGGGGAGTAAGATCGCCGATTTCCTTGGCCTCGCTCAAACGATGATCCAAGTATCCTTTATAGAAGTGGTCAGGGCGGTACGGATCCGACCGCCGCTCGAACACAAAAATACGACGTAGCACCGCGTCGATTAAGGGAACTCGTCCTTGCGCTAGGTCGCCGAGTGATGGAAAATCACCGAATACCTTTCTATAGATTAGTGCACTCAAAATCGCGATCCTACGACGAAGGAGTAGCCCGAGCAGCTGGAGGCTGGCGTTTCCGCCAAGCCTCGGTGGTTTGCCGAAGCGCTCTTCCGGCGGTCCGATCAAATTCTGACGTGCCCTGCATTTGAACGGTATTCAGAAGGAAAAATAATCCATCGAAGGCAATTGGCGGCTCATCGGGCTTGGACGAGTTAAACCGCGTTGCAAACATGGAACCTGCGGTGTCTTCACCAAGATAGGCTGAAAGCCTGTCGATATAGAACTGAAAAATACTATCATTTGGCTCCAACCTGCGTAGTTTGTCGACCTCATCATACTCCTCCCTTGCGACGAAGAAGCCCCACAACGGGCACGAGAAAATCAAATCGAAGAACCTAAATTCTTTTGTGTCGCGGAATTCTGGAGAACCTTGGTAAATTTCGCGCAGCAGCTGAACGAACACCTCCCCCGATCTCACTGGATTGCTCGCCGCTTTCGCGGGCGCTCTGATATTCGCCGAACGCATCAGCTCATAGCCAAGAGCATGCAAAAAACCAATGATAGCGCGATGCATATAAATTCCGAGATAGCGGCTATCGCGGTGTTTGAGATCGTCGCGAATGTTGGAAAATGTGTAGGTAAACCGAGTCCACACACGGGCCAAGGTAACTGGCGCAAGCCCAAAATCTACACTACGAACGTCATTTGAGCTCATCCACTCTAGAAGCGAGCGCTCAAGCTGGTAAGCTTCTTTCGTCGGATCATCTAAATGATCGACCTCCTCGAAATCGTCTTGGTCAGAATCGAATTCTAAATAGCTCTCGGAGTTAGCGCCGTCCAACGCAATTGGCGTTGGGTAGCTCCTGGCTTGGCTGCATTGGTTCACCAGCTCATTTAGCGCTTGGAGTTGGTTCTTGTTCGAAGCGCGACCGATCTCCAAAACATCTGCCATCAGGCCTAAGAGCCGTAGGATGGAGTAGTTACCCGACTCTGCCTGCTGCCCACTTACGATCCGACTAAGGGGAAGCATCGCTGCCCTGCTTGCGCTGCCGCTGAGACGCTGAGCGAGGTCCTCTATTCCATTTGCAAAATATACCTGGAATGCGGCCTCTGTCCCACGTCGAGATCCGTACTGCCAGTTCCCGCTACGAAGTTTTTTGTGGAAGCCACGAAGGGCGGGGGGCAAACTCGAGAGGAGCCGATCAACATCGTCGCTGCTCCCCGTAGCCAAGGCTCGGAAGGCTTCTCGATCAAAGCCATTCTTGCTCCCATCGTACTCCAGACCATAAAGTTCGCGTGCGGCGGCTCCTGTTTCTCTTATCCGTGCAAGTGGTACAGATGCGCCGCTTAACCGGATACCTCGCACTAGCTGTTTAGTGCCTTCGCGGCCGCGTTCGGTGGCCTCCCACGAAGCGACTCTGCTGGCGAATTGAACCGAGCTCTCCAGGGCAGTGGCATTGACGTGGGAGATAAAACTTTCGAGATCGCCGGTGGCTTGGGCTTCTGAACCACGATAGTGAATGTCACCGCGGTCAAGTTTTTCTCTTACCAGAGAAATTTTGATCCAATAGTCGATCATCTTTCCCGGTGAACGTTTGAAAACGTCGAGCAGCGCAGCGCCCATGTACATCGCGGCGAGGTTCTTTTCCGCCTCCGCGCCGTCTGGGTAGCACCTCGCCAGTTGGAGCCACAGGCGCGACTTTGTCAACCAATGAGTCAATGACGGAATAAGAGCGTTTGGATTCGGATTTCTGGTGTCGCTCACCTCCAGCCCAAGTGACGTCACAGCTGTCCAGGAGATATGCCTCAACGTATCAAGAGCAATTGAGCGACCTTCTCCCGCACCTTGATCACGGCTAGCTCCAGATAGCAACTGAAGCGCACTTCTCGTCGGAAGTCGCAGTATCTGCTGCCTATAGAGGGTCACGTCTTTCGGTGCATTGATGCCAAACACGTCGGACATTACATCGGTAAGGAAGTACCGCTCGCTTATTGAGCCTTTGATGTTGCCACCACGAAAAGCTAGGCCCACCCCATCAGCATGGTATTCTAAATTTCTTAGCTCTATTCGGTTCTCAGGCCGGGCTATTTTTACGAGATATTGGTCCTGAAGGGAATCTACCATCCGGCTGATTTTGGAGATTATTGCGGCATCCCCGTCGATCTTTGATCGCATTTCCTCGGCTCTTAGGAACGTAGGATTCATCTGCTCCCACTGCTGACGCCGCACAAGTAGGGTATACAGGTCTAAGTCGCCTGAAAGAATAATTCTTAACTGCGACGTTGCTAGGTATTTTCGTAGAGCTTCGAGCACCGGCCAACCACGTTCAAACCAAGTGTCAACGTCATCAATGGCAAGTACAAACGCGTCGCAACCGACATATGAAACCGCATTGGAGATGAACTGACGAAAGCGCAATTCAAAATCGTGAGCGGCGGCAGCATTCTCCAAACCCTCGTCAAGGACGAAATCCGGGTCAACCCAATCTTTTCCCGCGTAAAGCTGCTCTCCTATACCGTCCAGCAGGTAGAGCCCTTGAGCTAGTTTTCGGAGCGCTCCCTCAACCTGCCGGTATTCATCGTTTGCATCGACGAAGTTTCTTCTGCGGTGTAGGACCGCTTTTCGGATTTTTTCAATGATAACGACGATAATGTTTTGTTTGGATTCTATCAACGTCGGGTCGATTATTCCCAAGCTGTAAAGCTCTGGAACGGTGGATTTCGGTGTAGCTACGCTCTCGACGTAGGTTTTGTAGCTCTGGTCGACAATTGCCGACAGGATTTGGGTGAGAAAAGTAGTTTTTCCCTCCCCGCGCCGCGCGGTGACGAGTAGGGCATCGTGGCGCCGGTCGTTTAGGACGTCTAGTTCGGAGGGTCTCTCGGTAGACGTTTTGGTGCGTGATGGCTTGCTGATATCCTTTATCAAGCAACGAAACACTTGTTCTCGCGCCTCAATTTGAATGAATCCCTCTAAAGAGGAAGCCATCGACGGGTTATCAATGGCGTTCAAGTCAATTGTAATTACGTCCGGCAAAGCTCACCTATACGAAAACGACTTCTAATAGACTGTCACTACGTATCGTTGAATTTGTTAAGAATCCGCAACCAAATTGCAGTCCGCTCTAAAATTTGGCGGACCGTGAATGTCAACCGTGCCAAGTCGTCATGTGCCGCGCCGTGGACGTTGCGTTATTTCCTCTTTCAACGTGCGTGTGCACGACTGATTCCCAAAGCAAATGGAGATTCTCCAGCCGCAAAGAACGGACTTGACAAAAATTGGGACATTGTGCCAACCATAAGTTGTTTTATGCTCGTTTTTAAGTTTTGGATTTTATTTATTCTTTTCGGCTCAAGGGAGTGAAATGAACAAGTTCGTCGCAATAGTCCTGTCCGCAGCGATAGTCTCGCCGGCGTTTGCCGAGGAAAGTGGGTATGAAACAAAACCGGCAGTCTATCGTGACGCAAAGAACGCCGGTTACAATAAATCCGATGTTCATAAATACTGGGACGGCGAAAAAGCGGAAAAATTCGAAGCCAAATCTTCTTGCGTTTCTTCAAATTTCGATATTCCGCAGGAATATATGAACCCTGAGTTGATGGCGCTTGGCGACAGCCTCTATAATGGCGTGCAGTCACTTCGGATCAACTGGTGGCTTTCAGAGTGGTCCGTGCCAAGCTACGTGGCAATCGCCATGGGCCTGATCGATGAGAAAAACGGTGATCGCACCGGAAAAAGAATGTTTTACGGTCCCCAGTATCCGTCGCATGACGCCTCACCGAGTTTGACGATCAGCTATGGTTTGAATCTGGAGGCGCTGCAATGGTCTGACCTTACTGGCGCAGCCAGGGAGCAGGGTGAACATTTATACGACATGGCGTTCCGGAAAATGCCTCCGAACAAACGTGCTTTTGTCGATAATCTTGCCGTCTCCGGGTTCAACACAAGCGATCTTTATGCGTGGAAAGCCAAAGACTACAAAACGGCGTCGAAAATAAGCCTTGCACAACTCAGAAAGGGTCGATTTGCAGCGCTGGCCGATGCCTTTTTCTATTCTAACGCATATTATGTTCTCAACCCTACGAAATCGAAATGCATCGATCAACTCAGCGCACTTGATCAGGTGAAACTCCGTAAGCCGAAACGGCTCATCGTCAATATCGGGTCCAATAACGGTCTCTACCTGATGTCCTTTATGGCAAAATCGGTCGACACCAAGGTGTGTCTGAGCGGCGGGCTCGACAGGCAAGAAGGGCGGACACGTTGCAGGGCCCGCACCATACGGGAATTTCTGGGAGCCCGTTATCAAGCCGACATCAAGTATCTCTTTGATGAACTGAGCAAGGTTGATGGTCTGGAATATGTATTTTTTAACGGGATAGGTCTCCCGTCACAACCGGCCAATCTTGAATACAGAAGCGGAGAATACCGGAGTGCACTCTTTGGCAATTCGTCGCTCACTGCCATGCAGGTGGAAGAGGGTGATAAGTTGGCACGTGCAGCCAACAGGTATGCCAGCAGCCTTGGCAAGGAATACAGTTCTCGCAGTCAGGGTCCGAAATTTGTTTTCATAGATGTGGCGTCTACACTGGCCCGGTATGACTACAAGGGTTGCCTTCGACGTTTGTCTGTCGAAATCTGTAAGGCGACGAGAACATTCGAGGTAAAGAGAAGCGAGTTCGGGTTACCTGCTGGTCCGGTCCTCATGTTTGATAATCGTCCGCAACTGCCCTTTGGCCAGTTCGGTTACGTAACTGGCACTTCTTTCAGCAACAAGTTGAGACAGGGCGGCTTGTTCAGCTTTGATAACATGCATCTCTCGTCCGTCGGCTACGAATTGATGGCAAATGCTGTCATCAATGAGGTGAAGAAACCGGAGAATGGTGGCGAAGAATTTACGTATCATGGACCCTCCTGCAAAAGGACCGGGAATGAGGTTGGGGCGTGCCGTAATCTTCTGGTGAGACCCGGG
Source organism: Rhizobium sp. UGM030330-04 (assembly GCF_003208455.1). Taxonomy (NCBI): domain Bacteria; kingdom Pseudomonadati; phylum Pseudomonadota; class Alphaproteobacteria; order Hyphomicrobiales; family Rhizobiaceae; genus Rhizobium; species Rhizobium sp. UGM030330-04. The sequence goes on along the minus strand of NZ_QKML01000021.1, from coordinate 1,025 downwards.
TGGTCATTTGCGGACGCGACACGTAGAGAGTTTAATTTCCTGCGTGTTGGCGGGGAGGCAAACTCGAACCGGCGAGCATTTGTCCGTTTTGTGGCCAATCTTGTCGGCGCGTTCGATTGAGAGAATGCGGGTTTTCAAAGCGTTTAGCCGGAGCGGCGTGTGGGTATACACTTGGACAGGTAGGGTCTAGAGATTGATGATACTTAGAATTTTTTGATGTAAATCGACTAGACAGTTCTGTTTATCCTTGAAATTTATATAGGTTGCATTGATTTAATATTTTTACAAATAAAGTGTATTTGGTAGGCAAGGCATTGAAAACATACCTAAACGGTCTGTTCCAGCGCCGCCCCATTGTTCAGCACCTTCAAGCCAAGCCTCTTTTCGTAGAATTTCCTTGACCAACCAATGTCGCGAACGAAAGGGACCGGATTGATAAAGCGCATCATCGTCGCGATCCTATCGACTCAACCCCAGCCCCCGAGACCGGGCAAGCTGCCGTTTCAACGCGTGGTCATGGCTAAGCTCGGCATGGCGTATTCGATTTACCAGGCGGGCGATTGTCTGGATTTGCTCAGCCTGCTTTGCGAGCTCCGGGCGTGCAGCGATCTCGTCAGCAATCCTGCGAGAATCCGAACTGCCAAACCGCCGCGTGAGTGCATCAGCGACCAACTTGGCTGTTGATTGCCACTGAGAACTGACCCGGCGTTTCCACCGAGAATTGACCCGCCTGTTAGGTATGTTTCGGGTCTGCGGTCGTGGTCAAGTTCCTCGTTTTCTCCTTTGTCGTTTTGGTGTCGTGCGCAGAACTGTTCTTGAAGCGGAAGCTGTCGTTTCCGGTTTCAAGGATGTGGCAATGATGCGTGAGCCGGTCCAGCAGCGCGGTGGTCATCTTAGCATCGCCGAAGACGCTGGCCCATTCGCTGAAGCTGAGGTTTGTCGTGATGATGACGCTGGTTCGCTCGTATAGCTTGCTCAGCAGATGGAACAGCATCGCACCGCCTGACGCACTGAACGGCAAGTAT
>NZ_QKML01000020.1:0-57130 GCF_003208455.1 Rhizobium sp. UGM030330-04 | reverse complement strand
CCGATTTTCCTGCGTGGAGTGACAGCGCCCAGGCTGCCGTCCCCATCGCTTGGCGGTGAATAATCATAAAGCATGGGTGAATCGAGTGAGGCCAGCAAAAGTAAATGTTCCACTACTTTCACCTTTTGCAGATGTTCGACGTTATTCCTGCCGCCGATATTAAGTGCGGGGGCGAAACCATAAATCTCACCGGGTTCAAGTTGCCCAATCTTTTCAAGAGCCAACGGCATCATGTTTTGGTATTTTTCGTCTTCCCATGGAGCCACATATGGAGAGACGTTGAATGACAATTTAAGACCAATCATCACTTCGTCGGTCCATTGGCGCTTTTGATCTTCGTCATATCCGCGGGGCTCCACCCGGACCATACCATTCGGCAGATTTAACCGTATCGTCGCATCGCCGTACCAAATATCGACGTTACCGAACGCATTGTATCCGAAGGCAATCATGCGCGTTGGATCAAGCTCGGGATCACCGAGAAACACATAGTCGATGACGGGCTGGAATATAGAGGGGTCACATATCCAATACTGGCCTTTTGACCAACTGCACCAACCTTTTTCGATCCAGAATTTCACCAAAATCTCAGGCAAACGATCCTTATAGCGCTCTATTAATTGCGCGTCAGGCTTAACTATGTGGTCGATCTCGTATGCATTCAGGAGCTCGTCAATCCATTTAGTTTCAAACACGTTATAGTTCGGCTTTTCTACCATTTTTATGTTCCTGTTAATGGCTCACCGGGACGACTGGGGTTGCTGGGGCAAAGTCGAAAATCAACTTGCACACTGGGGCAGTTGTTCGCCGCTTGTCTCTTAGCATGCTCTGCTAGTCGGCTGGCGCGAGTATGTCCGTTTCGATTTGGATTGATCCATTGGCTTTCTGAAGCATCGGCGACCTCAATTGCACGAAGCGATCCTCGCACTGGATCATCGTCCTGATACGGTCACTCATCGTACGACGTCTGAGAACCTGTGCGGTTATTGGCAAGGGGCAGCGGAGCGGACCGAGCGCCAAGTCTGGACTGAGAAAACGGCCGTGGAGAAGCAACGACACCTGCTATGACTCACTAATTTGGGTTCCGTCAATTTCTCGCGTATTGACAGTTCCACCAGAATTTTATTGACGGTTCCACCGGTATTCTATTGAAACTTCTGCCGGACTCTTATTGACACTTTTACCGATATGCTATTACAATTTTTGCCATATCGGCTGCTGAGAAAATAAAATGACCATCATGGACGAGAGCCTTATCCCGCGCCACCTGCAGCCCGAACTTAGGGCTGCACTTAAATCAGCACGCGTGGTTAACATTATCGGACCGCGCCAGGTCGGGAAGACGACACTGGTACGCGATCTATTGAGCATTGGAAAATTCATCACCTTGGATGACGAGGGTGTGCTTGCAGCTATTGAGGCTGATCCAAAAGGGCAGCTGGATGCCCTCTTGGCTGAGACGAAAGCAGGCCCCCTCATTATCGACGAAGCCCAACGATCAACGAAATTAGCTTTGGCGTTGAAGAGAATCGTGGACGAAAACCGAGCAATGGGTCAATTCGTCCTGACAGGCTCATCAAACGTTTTCATTTCCGCGCACGTGGCGGACTCGTTGGCAGGTCGGGTTCATACAATGACGATGCTTCCAATGAGTGTTGCCGAAACAAAGCGCATGGGGCCAGCGAAAATTCTCGACTGGGCATCGACGAACGACCGGCCCGATTTGCTAGACCTGCCTAAATCAGAAACGCTGTCCCGGGCACAATACATCGACTTGATAGTCGCAGGCGGTTTCCCCGAGATACGAACTCTGGAAGAACGCTGGAGGCAAAATCGATACACAGACTACGTTGACAGTGTCGTGGAACGCGACGTTGCGTACATCTTAAAAATAAGAAAATCAGATGCCATGAGGCGAATGATCGATCAACTAGCTACGCGTGTCGGAAACGAGCTGAATATAGACGAACTATGTTCAAACATCAGCTTGCAAAGGAATACCACAGAGACCTACCTCGATATTCTAACCAAGCTCTCTCTATTGCGACGATTGCCTGCGTGGACCTCTGGAGAGTCCAAGCGCGACATACGCCATCCAAAAATCCATCTTGTGGATACTGGGATTGTCGCGGCTTTAAGGAGTATGAACGCCCAGAGCTTCAATATTGGCGCGAATCCCACGGCGCTTGGCGGCCTGTTCGAAAATTTCGTTTTCAATGAAATGTGGAAATCCCTCCCCCATCAGATACGTCAATGGCGACTTTATCATTGGAGGCAAAGAGGGCGCGAGATAGACATCCTTGCTGAGTCGGACAGAACGATAATCGGCTTCGAGATGAAGACATCGACCACGGTTGAAGCAAAGGACTTTCAACATCTGCGATGGTTTCGAGACGAAGGCCCGGGCATGAACCGTCCCTTCGTCGGCATCGTCATCTATATGGGGGAGCGCGTGCTCAGTTTCGGCGAAAACATATTCGCGCTCCCTCTGTCGATATTTTGGTCCTTCAAAGACGGCTAGGCCATCCCACGTATCTTTCGGACTGCTGATCGGCGATTTTCTACATGGGTCATGCGGAGAGTCCCATGAGTAATAGTGTGAAACAGCCTCGAACCTTTGAGATTTTGACTGCGGAGCCCGTGCGAAGACGACGCAAGCCTCGGGACTGGTCGGATGACGAAAAGGCGCGGATCATCGCCGCGACGTTACAGCCTGGGGCCAATGTCTCGGCGGTTGCCCGGTCTGAAGGCTTGGATCCCTCGCAGCTTTATGGGTGGCGTCGCAAGGCACTGGCATCGGGCGTTGTTGCACCCCTGACAGAGGGAGCGGGCAAGCAGATCAAGTTCGCGCGCGTTGAAACGGCAAGCAGCGGCTCGGTGGATATTGTCATTGCAGATATGGTGGTTCGCGTCGGCGGCAATTTTGATCCTGATCACCTGGTGAAGGTTCTGCAGGCGGTACGCAAGGCATGATCGCTTCGGGTGTGGTGGTCTATGTGTCGTGCCAGCCGGTCGACTTCCGCAACCCCATCAGTTCTGAGAGGATGAAGGGTATTCTTTCAACCTGACTGTATTGCCGGTAAGCTCGATCGTAATAACGTCGCGATCCTTGGTGGCGTAAAAAGAGCAGTCGGCGACCAGACGAAGCACACCGTCGGCGAGTTCCGCCCGGAGAATGTCAGCCGAGAAAGGCTCGTGAAGGCGCTCAGCTGCACCATCAGCTATTCGAAGCTGCTTGCAGTGGACCGCCACGTCGAGGAGGTACTCCATCCCCTCCTCGCAGCGCTCCGGGTCGTCGCAGTGGTAGAGATCGAAACGGAGTGTCATGGCAGTGCCCTTCTCAAAAAGGGCAACAAGTGTGCGGCCCTCCAGCCGATAGGCATGGAGCATCTCGTCAAAACTCAATGTCTACCCCTTGCGGCTTGATGGAATCGAAAGCAGCGGGTGTACCAGCAGGGGTTCATAGTCGGTGTGGGGCATACGTGTCGTCATTTTCCAAATTTGAATGAGCCTTCGCAAAACTCCCCATCCCCCGCGACAAACATGCGTGACGTAACATGTTTTAGGAGCCGTACCTATGTCTCGTGCCTTATGGCCATAAGGCGTCGACCTATCCAGCAGCGACACCGGGCCGACTTGGGCGAGTATGAGCAAGTGTTCAGGAGCGCTAACGATCTTCAGGTGATCCACAGATCGGTCGCCGCCCAAAGCCAGGATCGGAACAAATCCGTAAAAAGGCAATTTAACTGGAACTGGCAAGATTTTGACCTCATGATTATTATACTGAAACGAGAGGCAAAATCACTTCCTCAGACTTCCATTACCCACTACGGCAGGCAAGTTCAGATGCTTTGTCGATAACCCATGCCACGACCAACCTTGACGCGGGGTAAAATGCGATGAAGCGGATTGCGCCATGGGAACCGAACTCCCCGATGATCTGACGCCTGCTCAGGGTTATCAACTCGCACTTGACCGCATCGCCTGGCGCGCGGCAGGGCGGCCCGACCCTGCGACGCTGGATGACTGGCCGGACGAGGGCGATCTCGACTACCTGCTCAGCCGGCATTCTCACGATACGCTCGATCTCAACAGTCTGAAGCTGCGCAAGGTGCCCGACGAGCTCTACCAATCGGAGGGCATCAGGTTTCTATTCCTGATGGATAACCGGATCGAGACCATTCCCGAGCAGTTCGCGGAGGTGCTTCGGCTTGAAGAGTTGTCGCTTTTCGGAAATCCTCTGCGCGAGGTGCCAGCATCGCTCCTGTTAATGGAAGGTCTCAAGGGCCTCTATCTCGGCCGCAGCGCGCTCACCAGACTGCCGTATCTTGACCGACCGTCAACCAGCATCAGGACGCTGGGCCTGGAGCGCACCGAATGGCTGGAAATCCCTGAAGGCTATCTTGCCAATTTCCCGAACCTCAGAAGCTTGTTGCTTGGACATTCGCTCCGGCACAATATCCCGGATGAAATTTTTGGCCTGGCCGAACTCAATCAACTCGATTTCGAGGGGAACTCGATCAAGGCGCTCTCCCCGCATATAGGGCGGTTCACCAAACTGCTCAGTCTCCAACTTCGGAACTGCAAGCTGGAAACGCTGCCAAAGGAACTCGGTAAACTCACCAAGCTCGAAGAAAAAGCAGGAAGTGGCCCGTTCGGCCTCCATATTTCCGGCAATCCGTTTAAGGACAAAGAGCTGAAGCGCATCGCCAGGTTGAAGAACCCGCAGCAGACGATCGAAGCACTCGCATGGGCCCGTTCCAATGGAAGCTGAAGGTGGTCACCTGCATATTTTTCTCGCGGCCTTCCCGAGTGAAGCGGATGCTTTGGCTTTCTCGCAGAAGCAATGGGAGCCGGAGCCGGGCGAGGATGCATCAGACGAGGAGTACGCGGCCTGGGAGGCTCGCAATCCATCATGGCCGATGAGAGCCGAACAGGGCTTTACTTATCTCGATGGAGATTTCGTGGAGACGATATGGGGCACCGGGCCAACTGGTTCCGAAGTGAACTGGGGCTATCTTGCCTCACTGCTCGATGCTGATGACGTCGGCAGATGCAAGGACTTGGCTCTGGCGCGTTCGAACACCCTGATCGTGATCGATGAACGAGCGCTCGGAGGCTTTGATTTCTCGTTTCGCACGACTGCGACCATGACCTATTGCGGTCGTTATCGACGGCGCCGGACCTGAGCGAACTGGGGTGCATGTTCATGATAGAGAGAGCCTTTCACATGCTGCGCTCCATTGCCGTTACCGGAGCGCGATTGATGATCGGCCTTGTTGGCGCATCAGCCGCATTGCCGGCACTGGCCGATGATGCAATTGCCATCGCTTTCTCTGCCGATGGGTTGCTGTCCACTGAAACAGCCGGTGCGCCTGGCGTCTCCCAAAAAGCTTTCAATTTGCCGGTCGCGGGCTTCAACTTCACCGCACTCGTTGATGACACGCTTACGGTTTGGATCGCTGATTCCGCACCCGATGAGGGAAAAGCGATTGCAGCCGTCTATTTTCCGGAAACGCGCGATGAGTTCTCGTGTCAGCTCTATCACTACAAGACAGATAGCTTCGTTGAGGCAAAATCTGCTGGACGTGCCTTCCTCGCAATCAACGGCTATCAGGAGGTTCTCGAGAACGAGCAGGCAAGTAACAACGCCTTCGCCCAGATGGCTGGATTGACCAATGATGGAGGTGGCGGTCATCAAAGCCTGGCTCGGATTGCTGCGATTTCCGGAGGCTCGAAATTTTTGATCCTCTACTGTCGACTTAAACCTGACACCTAGGCGGCGATTTTGCCGAAATCTGTCCAGATCCAGATCGAACCGGCCGTAGGGATTGACGTGGGTATAGATCAACGGGGTGAGGCCGCGATAATCTTCCGGTGCCATACGGCCTTGCCATGACGGTTATACGTTGGATACCTCATTACCAGTGAATTTGCTGATATTGGGTTGATCAACAGGGAGCTTTGTTGCATTCAGGCTATCTAGGATTGTGAGTAAGGCATGTCAGTTGAGATTATCGGGCGATCCGTCCGCACCCCGTCAGCTCGGAACGTAGACGAGTTATTCCAATTGTTGAAGGATGAGCGTTGTGTTGTAACCAGCGTTCCCGAAGACAGGTGGAGTCATGCCCGTTTCTGGCATCCCGTCGCCGGTACACCAGGAAAGGCATATACGTTCGCTGCCGGCGTGATCGAGGATGTCTATGATTTCGATCCCGCAGTTTTCAATCTGACTGCCCGCGAAGCCACATATATGGATCCGCAGCAGCGCGTGATCTTGCAGCTTGCGTGGCGCGCCCTAGAGGATGCTTCCCTCACCATTCCCATGCTGCAGCAGGAGCGCGTTGGCGTCTATATCGGCGCATCGAGCCTGGATTCCGGAAATACGTTTGTCGAGGACCCCGCTTCCGGCAGCCCGTATTTTATGACTGGCAATACCCTGTCGATTATTGCCAACCGCATCTCGCATGTATTCGGATTGAACGGGCCTAGTCTGACGATCGATACGGCATGTTCGTCCTCCCTTGTCGCACTGGACCAAGCCGTCCGTGCGCTCCGGAGCGGTGAGATTGACACCGCGATTGTCGGCGGCGTGAATGTTCTCGCGCACCCCTTTTCCTTTGTTGGCTTTTCACAAGCGCGCATGCTGTCTCCCGAAGGGTTGTGCCGGGCCTATGGTGAGGGCGGTCAGGGTTATGTCCGATCGGAGGGGGGAGGGGTCGTCGTCCTGCGAACAACGGAAAGGACGAGATCCAGCCGGGACCGTAGTTATGCGACTATCCTCGCGACGGGATTGAACTCTGCGGGGAGGACAAACGGCATTTCATTGCCATCGCGCGAGATGCAGGCATCGCTTCTGCGTGACGTTTATCGGCGTCATGATCTCGATCCAAATGACCTCGCTTTTATCGAAGGTCACGGTACGGGGACGAAAGTCGGAGACCCGGCCGAATTGTGGGCAATCGGAACGGAACTGGGGCAAAAACGAAATCAGAGACTGCTGGTGGGATCGGTAAAATCGAATGTTGGTCATTCGGAACCCGCTTCAGGAATGTTTGGTCTGATAAAAGCCGCTCTCGCGCTTCAGCATGATTTTCTTCCTGCCTCGCTCCACGCCCTCGAGTTGAATTCCGAAATTGACTTCGAAGGATTGAACGTCGAGATCAATCGATCTGGTCACTCATTGTCGCGTGGACAAAAGCGGCGCCTTGCCGGCGTGAATTCCTTTGGGTTCGGTGGAACCAACGCGCATATCGTACTTGCTGACCCCGAAAAAGCAGCGGTTTCTGATGCAGGCACCTTGCCTTCCGGGCCTTTTATGGTGAGTGCACAAACGCGGTCAGCCCTTGAGGGGCTGCTTGAAAATTATGTTCAGGAGTTGAAAGGCGACCGTCCGGATCGCCACGAACTTGTCGTCGTATCGGCTCTGAACAGAACGCGCCATAAACATCGTTTCGCAGTCGATAGTGAAGACCCCGATGTCGTTCGCAAAGGTGCCGAGGAGTTTTTGGCGGGATCCTCGACCGGCTTGGGCCGCGTTGGGGAAGCTCCTGCCGGAGAAACCCGGATTGCCTTCGCCTTTTCCGGAAATGGTTCGCAATGGATCGGCATGGCACAGGACGCCTACCGATACGACCGCGATTTCTTCGATCGCTTCAACGAGATTTGCGCGGCCTTCAAGCCGTGGTTTGACGTCGATCTGGTGTCCTTGTTCGTGTCGCAGGATCTTGCCGCTTCGCTACCGGACACGAGGATTGCCCAGGCCCTCCTGTTTGCCATCCAGGCCACCCTGTCAGATCGTTTGATCAGCCGAAACATCAAGCCCTGGATGGTGTTCGGACATTCGGTTGGTGAAATCGCGGCCGCCTATTGCGCAGGGGCGCTTTCTCTTGAACACGCAGTTGCGGTTGTTGCCGTTCGATCGCGCCATCAGCACGCGCTTGCCGGCGAAGGGAAAATGGCTGCTGTCGCTCTGTCTGCGGACAGGGCGCTAGAGGTTGCACGCAGGAATGGCCTGTCGGGAATTGAGGTCGGCGCGATCAACACGTCCTCCTCGGTCACTATTTCCGGCCCTGTCGCTGAAATAAAAGCATTCAAGGATATTGGCCGCAAGGAGCACATTCCCGTCCACATCCTGGATATCGATTATCCATTTCATCATCCGATCATTGATCGTGAGCGGGATGCCTTTCTTGCCGAGATTCCGGCTTACCAGCCCCGGTCCGGCGACATAAAGTTCATCTCCAGCGTTACCGGGACGATCGAAAGCGGTGATAAGCTCGATGCTGTTTACTGGTGGAGAAATGTCCGGGATGCCGTTCGTTTTGCGGACGCAACGGCGGAAGCGCTTGAACAGGGATGCAATCTCTTCATAGAAATCGGTCCTCGCCCGATCCTTTCCTCCTATCTGGCGGAGAATACCCGTCAGGCGGGCGTGTCGGTTTCCATCCTGCCGACATTGACGCGACCGGCGCTGAGCACCAATCCTCTGCCTCACATCGTGGCGCAGGCCGTATCCTGCGGCGCTTCGGTATGGACGGATGATGTTTGCCATCGTCATGCCGATGTCGCATTGCCACCCCTGCCTTTTGAGCCGCAGTGCCTGCAAGTGCAGCCCACCTCCGATAACCTGAACCTGTTCGGTCGCGGCGATGCCGACGCGGCTTACACGTTGCTGGGATGGCGCACGGACCCCAATGCCGCATCGTGGAAGAACCACATTGATGCGAACCTGTTTCCCGACCTCGCGCAGCACGTTGTTGACGGGAAGTCCATTCTGCCGGGCAGCGCTTTCATAGAAATCGCCGTGCAGGCGGCACGGCAATTTTTCGCGACGTCGGATGTGGAATTAAGAAATCTGGAAATTATTCGACCGCTGGAGCTGCACGAAAACAGATTGGCGGAACTTTCCACCGTGATTTCGCCTGAAACAGGCCAAATTGAAATTCGGTCCCGCGAATATCTGAGCGAAGACGACTGGAGCGTTCATGCCGTAGGCCGTATTCGCAGGCCGGTCGCGGAGTTTGCGCGTCGGATTGCTCAATCGGGTGCCGATATATCAAAAGCCCGGACAATTGACGGCGGAGCCGCCTACAGGACTGCGCGGGAGTTCGGGCTGGATTACGGCGTTGACTTCAGACTTCTGGAAAATGTTAGTGTCTTGCCTGATCGCAAGCTTCATGTGCAACTTTTCGAAGCGGGCAAACCTGCCCATCCCTATCTGTCCTACAACCTCAACCCGATTTCCATTGATGCGGCGTTTCATGGTCTTGTCGCCCTGTTCGCCGATCTGACGGGCGACTTGTCCGGTGCGCCCTATATTCCGGTCAGATTTGGCGCAATCCGATCGCGAACGGATATGGCTGACATACGTTCGGCGCAGATTGAGATATTGCGGGCCTCGCCGTTTTCGTTGAAAATTCGCGTGGAACTGATGGACGAAAACGGCGAACTCGTTGCAAGTCTGGATGACTGCCGGTTCAGGCGCACATTCCTCAAAGTGCATCACAATCTCGAAACTGTCTCTTTCCATTATGAGCGGATAATCAGCTCGCGCAATTCGGCTCAGGATGCGCTTTTGCCTGGCCTCGTTCCCCAGTACGAAGTGGCCGAAACCGCCGTCTCGGTCCTTGTGCTGGATGCCGCGGTCTATCGTGCGTCTTATGACATAGCGCAAAAGGTCCAGAAGGCGTTCGGCAGTGTTGATGCATCTGTTCTGGATGAGCATCGGTCGTTCAGGTCTTATCTCGCTAACTGTTTCTTCATTCTCGAGGATTGCGGGCTGGCGACATTTGAAGAAGAACGCTGGGTGCTTGCTTCCGATCCGGGGCTGCCGGCTTTTGCCGACATCATTCGCGAATTGATTGCGGAATCTCCCGAAATCAGTCCGGCGGCCATCCTCGTCAATGACGCCTATCATTTTGCCATGAACAGTCTGGATATGTTGCTGGCAGATGGAGACCGCGCGAAATTGGCGGGCTATGACGTTCCTGAGGCGACTGTCGATCATTTCCGGAACGGAACGGCGATTGCGCGCAAACGCATTGATGAAGCATGCCATCTGGTCGAAGCCTTCCTGGAGAAGGCTGCTCCGGATCGCCAGGGGCTGGTGGTCGCTGAAGTAGGTGCGACTTCGGTCGCTGTCAGCACGCGGCTGGCCGCCCTTGCCGAACGTTATGACGCCAAGCTCGTGATCGTTGAAGACGACGAGAATCTGAAGAGCAATCTGGCGACGGGTTTTGCGAAAAATCCGCGGGTCGATGTCGTGGATTGTGACGCCGATGGTTTGAGCCGATGTGTCGATTTTGTCGTCAGCGCCAACGGTTTTCTCCTCGGACGTCTGCAAGACAGCGAAGCGTTGAATTCGGCACTGACTTCAATCGCAAAGGCGGGCGCCGAGCTTTGTTTTGTCGAGCATCAATACGCTTCGCTTGCGGATTTCGTCTTCGGGCTGAAAGAAGGGTGGTTCAGGCAGAGCGTTCTGTCGGAGTTGCCGGTTGGAAAAATGCTTTCCAATGAGGAGATGCTGGGCCGGATCGGCGAACTCGGTTTTGCCGATGGCGCCGTTGTGCGGGCGGATTTCGAGGATGGATCGCTGGCCATCCTGACGGCTCGCGGTGAAATCGGCATCAATGAATCCCGGCCTTTGCAGGCGCGTGAAAACCTTTTGACGATCAAGCCGAAAGACACGCCGTTTCCTGATCTGCAGGCAGGCAAGCACGTCGAACTTGAGTGCGGTCCGGATTTGACCCCCGGGATCTTGCAGGATGCCCTGGCCGAACTGGGCTCCGGTGACCTCGATATCATACTGGTTCTGCCGGATCATTCTGCGCCGGCGACCCATTCGTCGAGCCTTCAAGACTATATCTGTCTTCTGGGCGACATGGCTGAAACCCTGCGGCATTGCTCCGCGGGAGCCTGGAAATATCCGCCGCGGCTGATTATCGTCGCTCCGGGCGGCGCGCCGACGAATGGAACCTGCGTCGATCCGGTTGCCCACGCGGTCTGGACTTTCGCACGGGTTCTCCAAAACGAATATGACGAGATCGACGTCGTTACGATCGATGTTGCCGGCGGCGCGCTGACCGAGAAGCTCTGGCGCGAATTTCTGACATTGCAGGCGCAGGGTGAAAACGAACTGCTTCATGATGCTGTCGATGGATCATGGCAGCCGCTAAGGGTCGTTTCCGGTCCCTTTAAACGGTCAAAGCAGCATACAGAGACATTCCAGGCTGCTTCGATCGTACAGCGCACGGTCGGCCGCATCGAGACCATCGAGTGGCAGGAGAACAGTCTGCCGGTCGCGGGTTCCGGTGATGTCGTTGTGGAAGTTTCGGCAACAGGCCTGAACTTCCGCGATGTCATGTGGGCCATGGGGATGCTGCCGGAAGAGGCGCTCGAGGACGGCTTTGCAGGCGCCACGATCGGCATGGAGTTTTCCGGAACAGTTCTGTCGGTTGGGAGCGATGTGCATCATGTCGGCCCGGGCGACAGGGTGATGGGCATCGGGCCGAATGCGTTTTCCACCCATGTCGTCGTCCCTGAAAAGGGGGTGACGCGTATTCCAGACACCATCGGACTCGTCGAGGCCGCGACGCTGCCTGTTACATTCCTGACGGCCTATTATGCGCTTGTGCAGCTTGCGGGTTTGCGTGCCGGCGAGACGGTTCTCATCCATGGTGCTGCGGGCGGCGTCGGACTTGCTGCCTTGCAGATCGCGAAACTCAGGGGTGCGACAGTTATCGCCACGGCCGGCACCGTGGAAAAACGGAGTTTGCTGGCGAGCCTCGGCGTCGACTTTGTCTTCGATTCTCGCTCCCTCGAGTTTTTCAATGATGTCCTGCGCGTGACAAACGGTCTGGGCGTGGATGTCGTCATCAATTCTCTCTTCCAGGAGGCCATGGAACGCAGTCTGGAACTGGTGAAACCGTTCGGACGCTTCCTGGAGCTTGGAAAACGCGACTATTATGCTGATCGCAAGATCGGCTTGCGACCGTTCCGCAAGAATATCTCCTATTTCGGCATCGACGCGGATCAGCTGCTGGTGGAGGCACCGCATATCACCTCGAAGATATTTGAGGAAATTTCGGCTCTTTTTGCCCAAAACGCGCTGAAGCCGCTACCTTACCGAGCCTTTTCCCATGACGAGATTTCCACGGCTTTCAGGCTGATGCAAAGCGCCGGTCATATCGGCAAGATTCTCGTTACGCCGCCGGCACGCGGAAGAGAAGCCGTGTTGCAGGGGCGTCGGCCCGATTTCCGTGTTTTGCCCGGTACCTATCTCGTCATCGGCGGCATTGGCGGTTTTGGACTTGAGGCGGCCAATTGGCTGGCGGAGAAGGGTGCTTCGCATCTGGCTCTCGCAACGCGCAGCGGCACTCTGGATGACGATACGCGCGATGCCATTGCACGCTGGCAGAAGATGGGGATCGAGGCGTCAGTCCATGCCTGCGATGTTACCAATGAGACGCAACTTCGTGCTTTGCTGGCGGATCTGCGAAAAGCGGCCCCTCTGAAGGGAGTCGTACATGCTGCTATGGTGCTGGATGATGCGTTGATTTCAAATCTCAGCCGCGAACGTAACAGGCCTGTGGTGCACACCAAGGTCGAAGGTGCCGTGCTTCTGGATAAGCTGACCGAGGGAGACGATCTTGATCTCTTCCTGCTGTTTTCGTCCGCAACCACGATGGTCGGGAATCCGGGGCAATCCAACTATGTCGCCGCAAACGGGTATCTGGAAGGCCTTGCACGGGCCCGTCGCCTGCGGGGCAAGCCCGCCCTGGCCGTTGGTTTCGGCGCGATAGCGGATACGGGGTTCCTGGCCCGCAATACGCAGGTGAACGAGCTGTTGTCCAAGCGGATCGGCAAGACGGCGCTGAAAGCGCGCGACGCCTTGCGTTTTGTCGAGGAATATCTCCTTGCCATGCCGGCGGATGTCGACGGTGCGACGGTGATGATTGCCGACATCGACTGGGCAGCGGCTGGAACCTTGAAGACCGTGAAACAACCCTTGTTTTCGGCAATTTCGAATAGTCAGATGCACGAGCAGGTTGCCGTTGGCGAGCAGATAGATCTCTATTCGATGGTTGCCGATAAATCCGCTGAGGATGCGGAGGTAATTCTGCACTCGCTGATCGCGGCGGAACTGGCCTCGATCCTTAAAATGGCTGAAAACAACATTACCCCGGACAAGGTCCTCAGGGATATTGGTCTGGATAGTTTGATGGCCATGGAGCTGGGTACGAGTTTTCAGCAGAAAACCGGGATTGATCTCCCGTTGAGCAGCATTTCCGACAACACGACGGTTGGTGCGATTGTTGGGAAGCTTCGCGAAAAGTTGCTGAGTCGCCAACCCCAGGATACGAACGACGATGCCGTTGATGATTTGCTGGAAGGGCTGGCAAACAGGCATGGTGTTCAGAAGATTCCGGAGGCCGTCCAGTGAGCACACGAAACGGTGCAGGTCGTGGTGGAGCCAAACCGATGCTCTCGGCAGGGATGCTGGAGAAGCTGCGTGAGCAGCGTGGCAAGGTCGAGAAAAAACGCGATCTCAGAACCACGGAGAAGAATGTACCGTCGCAGAAAAAGGTGCGTGGGGCTTTTGAAGACCATCCTGCCTACAAGTCCCTTCAGATACAGAAGGCTGCTGCGAAAATTGCGGGCGTGAAAAACCCCTTCCATCGCTCGCATGACATAGCTGCCGGAGCGGAGACCATGATAGATGGTCGAAAGCTGATCAATTTCGCATCCTATGATTATCTGGGAACCAACACTCATCCGGACGTTCATGAGGCGGTAAGACGCGCCATTCAACAGTTTGGAGTTTCCTCTTCGGCAAGCAGATTGGTCGCCGGAGAGAGGCCGTTGCATGTCGAGCTGGAGAAATCCATTGCGGAAAATTACGGCGTTGAGGCAGCCGTTTGTTTTGTAAGCGGGTATCTGACAAATCTTTCAGCCATAAGCTGCCTTATGACGCCGCAGGACCTCATCATTCATGATGAGTTCATTCACAACAGTGCGCTTACGGGCGCGCAGTTATCCGGCGCGAAGCGGTTGGTTTTCAAGCACAATGACATGGCCGATCTGGAGCGCATCCTCTCCGGTGCCGCGCAGGACTATCGAAATGTCCTCGTGATCGTCGAGGGAGTCTACTCCATGGACGGTGACATTGCCGATCTGCCGACCATATTGCGTCTTCGCGATGAATATCCTTTCTGGCTGATGGTTGATGAGGCGCATGCGCTTGGCGTGCTGGGAGCGCAGGGGCGGGGAACGTTTGAACACTTCGGTATCGACCCGACCGAAATCGACATCTGGATGGGAACGCTGTCGAAAACATCATCGAGCTGTGGTGGTTATATCGCCGGAAACGGGGCTCTGGTGGAAATTCTCAAAGGGCACGCCGGCGGTTTCGTTTACAGCGTCGGCTTAGCCCCTCCTTTGGCGGCGGCAGCGATTGGTAGCCTGGCTGTCTTGCGGCAGGAGCCTCAGCGCGTCCGTCAGATTTACCGTAACGGACAGCTGTTTCTCGATACGGCGAAGAACAGGGGACTGGATACGGGTACGAGTGCCGGCTTTTCGGTTGTTCCGGTCATTGTCGGTGATTCTCTGTGCGCTGTGGAATTGAGCAATCGCCTTTTTGAAGCGGGTATCAATGCGCTGCCCATTATTCATCCCGCCGTGCCTGAACGCCTGGCCAGAATCCGGTTCTTTCTGACGGCTGAACACACGGAAGAGCAGATCTGCCGTGCCGTTGAAACAACTGCAAAGCTTCTCGAAGAGCTTGTCGCACAAAACATCTCAGCCGCGTCCCTGAATCTGGATGAGCTGCAGCGCATCGTCGCAAATCGTTGAGGCGGGGTGGAATATGCACGCGATCATTACGGGTGGTTCGAGTGGCATCGGATTGGAGATCGCCCGACTGTGCATCCTGAATGGTTATGACGTTTCGCTCGTCGCCAGAGATGAAAATGCGCTCCGCATTGCCTGTGAAAACCTGCGGCAGATTGGACCGGGCAGGGTGAATGCGGTTTCGGCCGATGTCAGGCGGATGGATCTACTCCGCGAGGCTTTCGAACAATGCGAGCGCGGGTTCGGTGTTTGCGATCTACTGATCACGTCGGCCGGTGTCGTTGAGCCTGCTTTTTTTGAAGAACTGGTTCCTTCGCACTTTGAAATGCAGATGGACATCAATTTTTCAGGCACGGTCAATGCCGTGAGAGCGATCTACGCCGGGATGAAAGGTCGTGGCAGGGGAAACATCATGATGATTTCCTCTGCCGCCGCTTTTATTGGTATCCCGGGATATTCCGCCTATTGCGCCTCCAAAGCGGCCCTGGCCGCATTTGCCGAGAGCCTTCGCAGTGAGGTCTGTTCCGGAATCTACATCGGCATAAGTTTTCCGCCCGATACCTGCACGCCGCAGCTTCAGAATGAGCTGCCGAAGAGGCCGCCGCTCGCCAAGACATTGATGGGAAACACAAGTCCTTGGCCTGTAGAAGCCGTTGCCCGGCAGATTTTCGACGGCATCGCCCGCCGCAGGCGGGAAGTCCATTTTGGTTTAAAGCTGAAGGTTTTGGCTATGCTGGGCAGCTTCATCAAACCTGTGCTGTACTGGCAGCTGAAGCGGTCTGTTTCATTTCACGCAAGGAAATGCTGACCGGAAAATCAGTGACTATTTTCGCAATCAGGGACACCGATATGACCGAACGACATCTCTCATGGGCATTTCATTGACGCCTCAAGATCACCCATTTCTGCTGACATCGCTATGCTTTGCCGCGGCTGCTTTGGTGGTATATGCCACAGACCGTTTCGCATTGCCCGCGGAAGCGCGCAGGAAATATTCTCAGGTTCGGAGTCGTCGTCGTTTTCTTGTCGAGAACTGCGCTCGCTTGCCGGTCATCGCTCTGGTATTTGCGTTCTTTTTTGTGATTTCCTGGCGCCCGATCTATGCCGCGCATGCGGCTGCCAGCTATTTCGTTATTTTTACCGCGATTTCACGCGTCAAATTTGCGTTTATTCGCGAGCCGCTGCTGTTTTCCGACATAGCTCTGGTCCTTGACGTTTTTAAATATAAGACGATTTTCTACGCGACGAAATTCAACATCATCTTCTGGATTCTCGCGTGCCTATATGTTTTCGGCGTCTCGGCGCTGTACATGATTTTTGAGCCAACCGTGCTGCCCTCAAGGCACAAGGCATTCTGGGTCATATTCGGGTGTGTCGGTTACATCGGCCTGTTAAGTCTTCTCTTCGTCAGGCGGGTGAACCGCGTTGCCGCAAGCCTGTCGGAAGCCCTGCTCGTCACTCTTAAAGTGAGGCCAAACACGGTCCGGTTTGGAACCTTTACGTCTGTCGTTTTGCACTTCCTCGTCTGGCTCGGAAAAAATCGTGACACGTTGGTCAAAGAGATTTCTGATGGCCTGCATCGCGCGATCCACGATTTGATCGATGGCGAGCATCACGGCGCTCCCCTGGTTGTCGTCTGGCAGTCGGAATCCTTCTATGACTTGCGCAACCTGGGTGATAACCAACTTGAATTGCCAACCATCGACAGGCTGAAAAAGCGGGCTGCGCAATCGGGCAGGCTTACCAATGTGTTTGAAGGCGGTTACACGCTGCGAACGGAATTTGCCGTTCTGAGCGGCTTGAAACCCGAGGAGGTTCATGTCGACGCCTCCTACCCGTATTTGCGCGCGGGACACTACGCGGAGTTGGCATGGCCGAATAAATTGTTGCGGAACGGTTGGCACACGCAGTTCATTCACCCCTATGACCGCACGTTTTTCATGCGTCATAAAGCCTTGCCGCTTTTGGGTTTCGAACATTTGACGATGCTGGATGAGTTTGATCACCAGCCGACAACTGCCGACCCTTACGTCTCGGATCATGATCTCACACATAAAGTATTGAAAACGATAGAAGACATCGATGACGACAAGGCCACGTTTGTGTTCGTTGCATCGATGGCGAACCATGGACCGTGGGAAGCTGGTCGATGTGAAGGCTTGACTGAGCCCGTAGAGATCTATCGTGAGCTTCTGCAGCGTGCCGACGATGCCCTTGGAACTCTGGTTGCGGCGCTCGACACCTCGGAACGGCCTATCTGGCTTGCCTTTTACGGTGATCACGCACCGCTGCTCAAAAGCTACGCGGACCCGTTCCCGGACCCTCGCACAGATTACTTCGTCGTTCCGTTGGGAGCGGCAGCTCAGAATGCCGGTTCTAAAGTGCAGGTCAGGGAGGAGGCGCCCTGGAATTTGATCGAGACGATCCTGCTTCATGCGAAGTTATACAAAGAGCGATTTGCATGAACGACCGGTCCCCAGAAGCGAAGGGGAGGGTATTCCTGTTCTTGCAGGGACCGTCTTCTTCGCTGTTTTACAGGTTGGCAGGCCGTCTGGAAGATGCCGGCCACCGCTGTCTGCGCATCAATCTCAATGCAGGTGACTGGCTGTTCTGGAGACGGTCGGGGGCTATCAACTATCGCGGAACCTGGCCTGACTGGTCGGATTACATTCATGGCTTTCTGCGTGACTTCGGCGTTACCGATCTGATCCTCTTGGGCGAGGAGCGTCCCTATCATCGTGCGGCAATCGATACTGCCAAAACGCTGAATGTCGCCGTGACCGTTATCGAGATGGGGTATCTGCGACCAGATTGGGTTACCGTCGAAAAGGACGGCATGTCTTCGAACTCCAGATTCCCGAATGATCCCACCGAGATCAGGCGCGTGGCGCAGGGGCTTCCTGCGCCGGATTTTTCACGAAAGTTCAGTCAGAGCTTCTTGGCGGAGGCCTTGCTCGATCTTGCCTATAATCTTCCAAATGTGTTTCTCTCCGCCTTGTATCCCGGTTATCGCCGCCACGGCCTTTTTCATCCCATCGCCGAATATGCGGGGTGGGTCGGACGATTTTTGACGTCATCAAGGGAGCGTCGCAGGGCGGAGAAGCTCGTGGAGGCGGTTGTTCGGTCCGGCCGCGATTTCTTTATTTATCCGCTTCAGCTCGAGACGGATTATCAATTGAGATCACATTCGCCGTATTCGACGCAGAGCGAAGCGATCGAGGAGATCATCGCGTCCTTCTCACGATATGCCCCAGATGACGCTGAACTGGTCGTCAAGCTTCACCCGCTCGATAACGGCTTGATGAAGTGGCGCCATGTGGTTGCTCGAACGGCAAAGTTGAACGGTGTCCAAGCCAGGGTTCATTATGTCGATGGTGGCGACCTTCTCAGATTGACCGAGGCTAGCCGTGGTCTGGTGACAGTGAATTCAACCGCAGTATTGCATGGCCTGCGGCAGGGAATTCCGGTCAAGGTCCTCGGTTGCGCGGTATATGATGTCCAAGGTGCAACCTATCAGGGGGCACTGGATGATTTCTGGCGGACGCCTGAAAGACCGGACACGGCGCTGGTCGAGGATTTTTTTAAGCTTCTGGCCGCAGCCATTCACGTCCGGGGAAACTTTTATTCAAGGGAAGGGGCAGCCGCCGCAGCGACTGCAATCGCCGGAAGGTTGCTGCGGAACGAGATCAACGTCCCGGGAGGGGATTGTGGGTTCGTCCCACGTCGCCGCCCGGAAAAGCGACATGAAGCCAGAGAGTTGGTAGCGTTGTAACAATGGCACATGCGGCAACAAAGAAGTGGCGGCGAGTTGCTGTGTCATATTTTGTGGTCTTCATTAATCTCGTGTTGAGGTTAAAAGGTCATGGGTTTATGCAACTGTGTCGAGTGCCTGGACAGGGCGGCGTTCGCGTTGGAATACGAGCATTTCTGGGGATATTTGGTTTGCGTTTTCTGGGGAATTCGAAACTTTTTCGCAACTGCCTTATCGTCGTTTCGACAATCGGTATTGGCGGATGTGACACATTGCCAAGCGCCGGGCCCACTGCTGATGAGATAAAATCACAGGCCGGCAAGCCGGCAATGGTGAAAGGCGATTCCGTTTCCACGGTCTTCGATGTCGTCGATGTGAGCCATCGTTCGGCGCAGATGGTTGCGAACTTCTCCACGACGACACTCCACAGGCGCTTCGGTATTGGCGGGGCAGCCAAGCGCGTTGTGATTGGCGTCGGTGATCAGCTCAAGATTTCCATTTTCGAAGCCGGTGCGAACGGGCTGTTTTCAAGTTCCGAGAACAAGCAGACGGTTCTGGACGTGGTTGTGCAGCCAGACGGTACCGCGGCAATTCCCTATGTCGGCACTGTCAAGTTCGCAGGCGCCACCCTTGAAGAGGCGCGCCAGAAGATTCTCTCGGGTCTGACCAACAAGGCGATCGAGCCGGACGTTCTTGTTACCAGTGTTGGCACAAGTTCCAGAAACGTTACCGTCTCCGGTGCCGTGGGGCGCCCTTCCATGGTGCCGATGAGCCTCACAGGTGAGACTATTACCGAGGTGATCGCAAAGGCCGGTGGTCCGAGTGCTCAGCCCTATGAATCCTATGTTACCCTTGTTCGCGGGCGTGCGACCGGCAGCGCGCTCCTCAAGACGGTCATCGAAAATCCGTCTGAGAATATCTACGTCCAGCCCGGTGACCAGATATTCGTCACCAAGGATCCACGAACATTTACCGTCCTTGGAGAGGTCAGCAAGAACAGCCGGATCGAGTTCGGGGCCAACGACCTGAATATTCTGGAGGCCGTGGCCATGGCCGGAGGTGGAGCCTCCGATCGTTCCAATGCCGCCGGCTATTTTGTGTTCCGTTATGAAGAACCCGAAATCGTGGCGGATTTGCTTGGTGCGGAGCGTTTCCGGCAGCTGCGTGACAAGGGCATGAACCCGAATAATGACGGGCGTTACCCGCTGGTCTATCGCCTGGACATGACCCGCGCCGACAGCCTCATCGTGGGGCAGACGTTCCCGATCAAGAGCCGCGACGTTATCTATGTTTCCCGTCACCCCGTGGTTGATCTGGATCGCTTCCTGCAGCTCGTCGGGCGGCCGATAGGAACCGCATACCAGGTTAGAAATCTGGTTGATTAAGCTTTCTTCCGTTGCCGTTGAGTGTCATAAATACCGCAGATCGTGCCAGGAATGCGAAAGGCGCGCGACTCTTGCCCATCGCGGGCACTTTTTTCTGCGGTTTGAGTGAGATGCGGAGGTGCCGGGAGTGTATTATCTGAAGGCTCATATCCGCGTGGTTGGTGCGCTCCTGATCCGCGAGATGTCGACGCGATTTGGCAGCAAGCCCGGCGGATATGTCTGGGCAATCATTGACCCGGCCGGCCACATAGCATTCATGTCGCTGATTTTCATGGCGATAACGCATACGCCCGCTCTTGGGAAAAGCTTTGCGCTCTTTTTTGCGACGGGTTATCTCGCCTTTCAGTTCTACGCGGCGATGGCAGGTTTCCTGAACGGGGCGATCAAAGCCAACCGGACATTGCTCAGCTATCCCAACGTCGCGCCGATCGACACCATCGTCGCCCGCTATATTCTGCAGGTGGGAACGACCTCTGTCGTGTCTTTCTGCGTCCTCGGCGTGATCCTGTTGACGGTCGATCAGCCGGTATATCTCAATTGGCCCGCGATTATCGAGGCGGCTTTCGCGGCGACCGTGCTCGGCCTGGGGATCGGCATATTCAACAATGTCGCAACGTTGCGGTTTCCGCTTTACGAGCAGGTCTTCAACATCATCAACAGGCCGATGTTCCTGATTTCCGGCGTCTTTTTCCTGCCTGACGCGCTTCCCGCCCCAATCCGCGATATTGTTTTGCTCAATCCGCTGGTTCATGTCGTCATGTTGTTCCGAAAAGGGTTTTATCCAGAATACCGGGCGGACATGATGAATATGACCTATCTCTATTCCTTCGCTCTGACGATCCTGTTCATGGGTCTTCTTCTGTTCACCCGCTCAGCGTCCGTGTTGAGGAGCCGATGATCAGACTGGAACAGGCAACAAAATATGCGCGTGTCAAAGGTTTCAAGAAACCGATCATTGAGAACGCGTCGCTTGTCATAAATCGTGGCCGCAGCATTGGTTTGCTTGGCCGCAACGGCGCCGGCAAATCGACTTTACTGCAGCTGATCGCCGGCTCCCTGCAGCTGGACCGGGGGCGGATTGTCCGCAGCGGCCGCATCTCCTGGCCGCTCGGTTTCCAGGGCAGTTTCCAGCCGAGCATGTCGGGTGAACAGAATGTCCGGTTCGTGGCGCGTATCTATGGGGTCGATACCGAAGAACTGGTCGCATATGTCGAAGAATTTGCCGAATTGGGAGCCTTTTACAAAGCGCCGGTCGGCACCTATTCTTCGGGAATGAAGGCCAGGCTTGCATTTGGCGTCAGCATGGGCGTCAAGTTCGACTATTATCTGGTCGATGAAATAACAGCGGTTGGCGATGCCAACTTCAAGCAGAAGTGTCACGAGGTTTTCCAGCATCGCTTGCAGGACTCCGATGTGATAATGGTGTCTCACAGCACGGGAACGATCCGCGATTATTGCCAGAGCGGTGTCGTTCTCGAAAATGGAAAACTGACATATTTCGACGATGTCGAGGATGCGATCCGCGTTCATGACCGCAATATGAAAGGAAGTGGAAAATGAGCGACGATCAACAGCGTTCCAGCAACAAGGTGGAGAGCGCTCAGCTTCCGGCAAAACGCACCAATACCACGGTGATTGATAATCTGCTGAAGGTTGATCTGAAGGCTGAGCGTGACAACACGTCACGTCAGGCGAAAGCGTCGCCGAACAAGCGGAAGAAGCTTAAAGGCCTCAAGCTCCGCCATGCGGTGATTGGCGCCGGTTTCCTGCTCGCTGTTGCGCTTCCCACCACGGTTGCCGGATTATACATGGCATTCGTCGCGGCGGATCAATATCACAGTTCCGCGGCCTTCGCCGTGCGCAGCATCGATGGCAAGGTGAGCGGCGATATTCTTGGCATGTTCACGCAAAGCGCGGGCGGCAGCACGACCGGTGCAGATTCATATATGCTGCTCGATTATATCCGCAGCGAGCGCATGATCGAGGCCGTTTCGCAGACGATCGATCTCGAGAAGGCTTTTGCGCGTCGCGGCATGGATTTCTTTTATGCGCTTGAGCCGAATCTGCCCATCGAAGAAAAGCTTGTTTACTGGAAGGATATGGTGAAGGTCGATTATGACCATACGTCATCGATCCTCAATATCACCGTCAAGGCATTTGATCCCGAGACGGCGAAAACCATTGCTGCGGCCGTGATTATGGAAAGCGAGAGACTGATCAACGATCTGTCGCTCAATGCGCGAAACGGCGTTCTGAAGGCATCGCAGGATGAGGTTGCGCTTGCAGAAGGTCGTCTTTCCGCGGCCCGCGTGGCATTGCGCAATTTCCGGGACGTGTCGCAGGAGGCTGACCCCGTCGAAGCCGCGAAGCTTGCCGCGCAGCTCGTCGGCTCCCTGGAGCAGCAATTGACGCAACTGAAAGCGGAACTGACGGCCGCGCTGACGCGAATGGCGCCGAACTCGCCGCGCATCCGTGTCATCACCACGCAGATCGAAAGTCTGGAAAAGCAGCTGGAGCAGGAAAAACAACGTTTCGGCGGCGGCAATACGGGGGGCAATCAGTCCGGCGATGTCGCTACCCGGATTCTGCAATATGAATCTCTGGAAACGGAACGCGAATTTGCGGAAAAGGCTTATACCGCCGCGCTTGGCGGGCTGGAAAAGGCCCGGATGGATGCCAACAACCAGCAGCGATATCTCGCGACTTTCATTGAGCCGACGTTGTCGCAACTGGCGCAATATCCCTCGCGCCTCATGAATGTGGCGCTGGTGTTCCTGGGCGGTCTGTTCCTGTGGGGCGTCGTCGCCATGGCCTATTATAATATTCGCGATCGCAACTGACCGATGGATGCTTCCCTGAACAACTGGCGTAGTCCGCTTGCGGCGCGCGCGGAGGCGCTCACCCGGCCAGGTCCAGTCATCGCCTTTCACATGAAGGCGTGGAAACACCCCTTCCTGCAACAGTTTTTTCCGCACAAACAGTTTCATTTCGTACCGTTCCGGATCACGGAGCGCGATTTTCGCCGCAGGATATTGCCGCTTATGGCAGCGCCACAGAAGCCGGTAGTTCTTGTGTGGAGCAATAATCTTCCCCCCTTCGCGCTGCATGAGATCGAGCTCCTTGGCCTTCAGGTTTATTTCATGGAGGATGGCTTCATACGCTCGCTGGAAGCGCATGCGGGCTATTCGGTCCCATTCTCTTTGTCACTGGATAGCCTCCGGCCGTATTTCGACAGCCGTGGCCCCAGTGATCTGGAGCAGCTTCTTCTGCATCATGACTTTGATGGTGATCCGGCGCTGATCCAGCGTTCACGGGAGGGCATCCGGCGCATATTGCAGCAGAGGCTGACGAAGTATAACGGCCGCCTGGCGCCACCCGCCGCCCAACAGAATAGCGGCCAGAGCCATCGCCCCCGGGTCCTGGTTGTCGGCCAGGTGGAGGAGGATGCTTCCATTCTTTATGGGTGCGATCGTCCGTTTACGAATAATGACCTCGTGCGTCTGGCTGCGCAGGAAAACCCCCATGCGGATATCGTTTACAAGCCACACCCGGATGTGTTGAGCCGGATGCGCCGGGAGGTCTCGAACCCGGATGAGGTGGCGCACCTGTGCACCATCATGAAGGGGCAGGTTTCTTTGCCGGATGCGCTGGAGCATGCGGACCACATCTACACCATCACGTCTCTTGCGGGTTTTGAGGCTTTGATGCGGGGAAAGAAAGTCACGACTGTCGGCGCGCCTTTTTATGCTGGCTGGGGTTTGACGGATGACAGGCAGCCTCTGACCCGCCGTGACAGGACGCTCTCCGTGGAGGCGCTGTTTGCCGCTGCCTATATCTTGTATCCCATGTATTTTGATCCCGGCACCGGTCGCGCCTCCACGTTTGAGGAAACGATAGATAGCCTCGCAGACCCGCTGGTGAAGCCCCGCGTGTCATTGGCCGGAAGGGTGAAGTGGCAGCCTTACGGCACCTATGGGCTGCTCGGCTGGCGTCATTTGTTGACCCCCATTGTCGCCCGTATGGTGGCAAGGGTGGGAAATGAACGGGATGTCGTGCAATACCGGAGTAATCCGGCTGGGTTTTTTAGAGAGTTGTCTGATATTCGTTTCCGGATGATTGGGCGAATAATATACCCGTTAGGCAATCCCTGATCATCATGGGTGAAGTGAAATTATCACCTGACAATATCTGGCTTCTCGGCCACGTTTTTCTCCTTATTGGTTTTTATTATTTATTTCTATAGCATTACCCGGTGTCTGACGCTGTCTTTTCAGGGAGTCTCGGCTTCATTGAAACTTGGCGTGTCTGCTGGCTGAGCATAAAATCGCGCGAGGCGGGCTTTTGAAGGTAAGCCAGCAAGTTGACCCCACCTGGCGTTATAGCCTGAGCTCTCCGGCACGCCATCAAGCGCTGGAAGTCTTCGAGCGCTTTCTGATTGACGGCTGCGTTGAGATCGACTTCAACTTACGCCCGGCGAGGCATATGAGTTCGACCGGAGCCACGAGATTTTGCTGATCCAGGCCGTAATAACGACGATAAAAGTTGCCCATGTCCGCCTCTGTCATAGCCGGATGATGTTCGCGTGGGCCTATATGCGTGGGAGCCAGGAGATGGTGTTCGGTGGTCAATCGCCAGCTTTTCATTTCCCTCCAAACCTTTCTCGATTGGGAAAATGAATTGCTCAAGCGAATCGATGCGGCCCTTGGGGCTGTACCCCCACCGCGAGAAAGAAAAGGCAGTAGAGGGACGGGGAAGAAGGGAAGGCAAGGCACGAGACAACACCAAAGGCTGACGTCGCGTGCCAGCCTTTGGCGTAAACCCATCGTTGGATCGACGGCGTAACTCCGCGCCTTGTGATAATGGATTTTTTTACTTCGGGGTCCCGAACAACACTTTTCCGACCAACCTATAACGCGGGTTCTTTAGCTTTGCAAAGAAACCCGACGGGTCGGCGTTGAATTTGGTCACATCATCGGGCCGGGTGCCGATCAGCTTTACAAAAGGTCGCACCGCGAAGACCATCGGCTTACGATAAAACGGGATGGCCACGGCGCGATGGGTGGTTGTGTTGGGCGGCGGTAGAGACGTAACTATTGGCGCAGGTTTAGCGCTTGGCGATTGCTGAGGTTTTTCTACGGCTGGTGTGCTACTTACTCCGACCTCGACCAATTGGGGAGGGAGCAGTCTAGATCGGATCAACGGCAGGCCAGATTTATGCACAGACGCGAGATGAAGCTGGAGGAGTTTGGCGCTAAAATCGAGGAAACCAGAGTATTGCTCTAGGGTTAAACTGTGATTTTCGCTATTTTGGGCCAGGACGTTAGCTAACTCGTGAGAGTTGGAGTGTTCGCTTGTGAAGCCTCTACCTGAGTAGAAGGGGCGTCCAAGCAGATAGGGTTTCAGTCCTCCGTAGAAGCACGCTTCAAAAGATGCCTGCGACACGATTGTTACAAATGCATCCGTCGAATTCAGCAGCTTGGGAAGATTGGCATCTTCGCAAAACGCCACTCGTGCTTGGTACGACGGGGATTTGTGAGCCACGAAATCCATGAGGTGGTCTCTCGTGAAAGATGTTCGCAGATGAGTTTTGTTCTTTTCCCAAGGGTGGGTTTTCACCAAGATATTGAATTCTGTTTGCGAAATAATTTCATCAAGCAGAGTCTTGTA
Source organism: Rhizobium sp. UGM030330-04 (assembly GCF_003208455.1). Classification (NCBI taxonomy): domain Bacteria; kingdom Pseudomonadati; phylum Pseudomonadota; class Alphaproteobacteria; order Hyphomicrobiales; family Rhizobiaceae; genus Rhizobium; species Rhizobium sp. UGM030330-04. Next base: position 31,477 of record NZ_QKML01000020.1, on the reverse strand, counting down.
ATTTGATAACGGGTTGATGTCTTCAAGGTCGCTTTCGATAAGCGAAAAATCGTTCTGAACTTGGCAAGCGATTAACAGCATCGGCCGATTTTCAGGAAATTCTGGAATTTCCGCGTGGTCGGGTTGCTTGACGTTCTTATTTTGAGCGTTGAGCAACTTGTTTTGCGCTTTATTAATTTCGTTCTGCCTGCCAGAGGGTGAGGCGGGAAGGGTAAGGTTACTGAATACGCTTTCAAATCGTATGTCTGAACCTTTTGTTATAGGAGAATACCTCTCCTCGAAATAGAATTCCGTCCCAGTCTGAAACGTTTCTACGACAAATGCACGGGGGCGACTGGCCGAGCAGATGGAAAGAAGCAGTCTCTGGTAAATTTGACTTCCGCTGAAAATAATCATCGCGCTTACAGAGCTTATTTTATGAATTTCTGCGGAGTATATTTCGCACCAAATAATTACCGCCGCCAAATTTAGTCTAAGTATGGCGGGGTTTTCTTCATATAGCTTTGAGAAAATGAAATCATCATCGTTGGGAATGGAGTGCTCATACCAGTTGGGGCAAGTCGCGAGCACAAACGATAGTATCTCAGAACGAGCAATCGTAAATGCATTCACCGTGACACCTTTGGCGCGGCCTGTCAGTGCTCTGAGTTGCTCCCTAGTCAAGACTTCCAGCGAGTGCGCTCGATCTTCCACAAGGGTAACGCCTGAATAGTCTCCGTAGCGGTTCCACAAATCTCGTCCAGAGGTTAAGGCCTTAGCTTGCACATTCGGAGTCTCTAATAGAACGGAGAACAGGGAGGAAAAGTTCTTTTGGTGAAGGTGTACGTCGTCCGAGAGAATGACATTTATGCTCATAGAGATGACACCTCTGCGTAGATTGTCGCGTAGTCGGCGATGATGCTGCTCCAAGCGCGCGCGGTGCTTTTTCGCGAAGCTGCGCCAGTTAAAAGGCGCTCTCGGAGTTCAGCGCTCTGTATGAATTGTGCAATTTTTCTTGCATCGATATCGGGATCTCGATTCAGAAATATCCCGTTCTCGTGTTCGGCAATTAAGTCGTTGGCCATCCCAACTCTTGTTGTCAAAACCGGTACGCTGGCGGCCACAGCTTCAGGAATGCACGCCGGACCTCCCTCGTGCCAACTTAACACCATTAATGCATCGATGGACGCGTAAAATTTGCTGAAGAGCCTGTATGGCAAGTGCTCAAATACTTCGACCTCAAACCCCAACTCTTGAAGAGCGTTCGCGTCAATTGATCGACCAGCTCCGATAAGTACGAAACGTGTTTGGCTTGGCGGAAGACGCTTTGCTATCTCGATTAGTAGAGCTTCCCCTTTGACCCTGCGGGCATATCTGCGCGACGCTATACCAATTGTAACTTTTTCGCCGGCAGAAGATGCGGCACGACTTGTCCTGAAGAAGCGGGGCTGGACACCGTGAGGTACTACTTTAGTTTGAGTAAAACCCCTAGAGTTCAGCCAATTTTGTTGGTCGCTATTTAGGCAAACTATGACATCTGCCTGTCTGTATTGAGCAGAAAATTTAGAGAAATGGAGCCACTCATCACTATCCTCCAGATCGTGGTGGACGGTCACAATAGAGTTCGACCGAATTTTCCTTTCGAAATTGGGGCGATGATAATGATAAACGTTGGCGTCTTCGATCGGCTCTTTGGAGACAATATGACTAAGATGCGGCGGGCTAAGTGTCGCGAAATACCCAAGGAAATCGTCAAAAATTTTACTTTTGACATCATTAGACATGACGTGGTTCACGATTAAGGTGTCGGTACCCGTATCCGGCATTGATTTGCCCCATTGGTTTAAATAACGATGACCTTCTTTGCATCGCAAAACGTCGGTTGCAAGTTCCTTTATCGATGTGGTTTCGCCTAGAGGGTGAAAATTGTTCTCAAGCAAGGTGGGGATGGCCGTGTCATATTGGGAAAATTTTGAATTTATTCACCAGCTTAAGTTGGCGCCGCTTCTTTCCGACACAAATCAAAGAGAGCCCTTCTTTGCAACTAACGAGTGCCACGAGCGAATGTTTCATGACCTTGTGATGCGCGTGATCCAGCCTACTCATTTTTATGAGATCGGCGCACATGAGGCATCCACCGCACGAAAGATAGCGAACAAGCTGCCGGATTCCAGATGCGTTGCCTTTGAGGCTGATCCGGCTGACAGATGATTTATCCACTAGTGCTTCCAAATAGACATTGCTGAGAGACGATGACATGTCCGATGCGTTTCAGCTGCGATGAGGCAATTCCGTTGTTGCAAGCCTGAGTTCTGGTGGTGTTTGGTCGCCTCTCGTCTCGAGCCCAAAGCGCTGCGGTAGATCTGACTACTATCAATGGCGGCACCATTGGCGATATTCTGATCCTATCTGGCGCTGCCAGCGGCGGAGTTAATATCGTCACCTTGAAAGACGGGGGTGGGAATCTGCGGCTTAATGGTGACTTCGCCCTCATGCATACTCACGATCGCATCATGCTTGATTTCGACGGTACGAATTGGTGCGAGGTTTCGCGGTCAGACAACACGGTTTAGAATTAGACGACGGTGGATAAAGGCTGATAATTGATATAGGGGCGGAGCATAGAGCGTTCGCTTGCTAAGATAATGGACCGTCCATCAGACTCGAAACGCTTAGATGCCGAGACGACATTTTGAATCTGGACGCTGAGAAATGGGTCCACTGGCTGAGCATTCCGCTCACTATAAAAGCGGGGTTGGCCAAAATAGTTTAAATCAACACCAACCAAGACAAGCCGTTTTATGCCAGTGAACCAAGCCATCTGTATCCCTAAAGAAATGGAGGTGCACCAGAAATAAAACCCGCGAGACATGTCGGTTGAGAAGCCGTTTTTGCCAATAGTGCGGACGTAGAGGGTTTTGTGCTTCCCGGGGGAATCGAATGGCCTGATGACGTCGCGAATTAATCTTGTTGTGTCTTTGTGAACGCGTGTCGTGCCGAGAGGCCGCAAATCCTGATCTGCGAGGAAGCGAGAATCTGTGGTGCAAAAATAGGTCGGGGACAGGTCGAACTTTTCTTGTAGGAGAGTTGCGCCGTTCACCGTCATAATTACGTTATCACGCAACAGGGAGAGGTCCTCTGAGGCGACGGATGGGCCGCTTGCCAACAGGAAAGCCGTCTCTCCCTTGAACAAATCCTTATGAGAGAACAATTCATCATCACATGTCATTGTAGACGCGCTCATAGATCGACACTAGATTCTTTGGGTTCAGTCTCTGAATTGCGTATTCACGCGATGCGTTTTGGGTCCGGCTAAGATGCTCTCTATCGTTCAAGAGCAGATTTAAATCATCCCGGATTGAGCGCTCGCTTGAAATAATAAACGGAGGGTGCTCACCTGCCCACCCTGCAATCGTCTGCATTGTCGCAAAGTCCGCGCCATTTATAACGGCGTTTCCTGCATGAAGACCTTCTAGTGATATTTGGTGAAATGCGCCTGTGCTTATTTCATCAATGGAAATATGGCAGGCTTGCCTGAAGCGATAGAGGACGTGTGACGGGCACGGTGCACTTAGGCGCACTATCTCCACGTCAGGGCGGCGGGAGACTTCATCAATCGCCGCATCAAGTTCAAGGGAGCCCTTCCCGTTCCAACGGCCCCCTCGCTTTTGAACCGGGGCGTACAGAATACGAATTCGGTTGTCGGAAGGAGGGAACGGCGTGGGAGGTAATTCCGGCACTATATTTGGTACCGGAATGGCGTGGGGATAGAACCTCGGGTGGGCTTGAGCAGCCGTTAAAATAGCTGTGATCCGCTGTTGCATGTCTCCTGAACGGGGAGCGTAGAGCGGTCCCTCACGAGTCGGCGAATGGAGATGATAGATCACAGGAATCCCTAAATCCATCTCCCTGATGCGTGCTGCCAGAGGCGCGCTGATTTGGTTGTGGATGTGAATAATGGCGGCGCCCCGTAAGGCTTCATCCAGCAGTCTATCTTCCAAGCCTGCAGTTGTTTTCAGATAGACGGCGCCACCGCCAAAGATGCCGGCCTGAGCGTCTTTGTAGTCAGCCTCAATGAAGCAGATGGAGGAATAACAAGAGTGGCGATCCAGCGCATCCGAAAGGCGCCCAGGCGCCCCAGCTAGCGGAGTTCTGGATAAATGGACGATCAATCTTCTATTCATACAACACCTTAACGCGAGCGCCGTCTGCAAAAACTGTTCTGATGAACCACGACCTGCCGTTGACCGTTTCTAGGTTTGCGGCAAGGTTTCGATACCTATTGAAATACTCCTCTGAGAGCGCGATGCGAGCCGTGACGGAAGCGAGATCGGTAGCGAACTCCGCGAACGTGGTTTTTACGGTGGGTGTCTCAGATGAACCGCAGTTTAACCAAAGAACTACGTCTGTGATGGAGGTGTCGACGGTGTCGAATTCCGGAAGCCGTTCCCAGCAATTATACGCTGGCAACAAAACATTGAACTCCTTCGGATACAGATCTGTAATTTCTGCCTCAATAGCTCGGTAAATACCCTCTGCGCTATTTGCGGTCTTAAAGCGCCGACCAGTCTTCATCAAAATTTCATCGACATCGTGATGGGCGGTGATGATGCTGTTAGCGTAGGAGAGAGTTTGATGATTCCCACCGTAATGTAGATCATCTGTTACTACAGCGACTAGTTTAATCCTTGAGTCCGAATCTCTCAAGCTGAGGGCAAATTGTTGCGTTGGGTTTACCACCAAAACGAAACCGAAATTCGCCAAAGCCTGCTTAGTGACATGCCTCATGCGTTCTATTGTTCTAATTCTATCATCGACTGTGGCGCCTGTGAGCGGGACGGATGATTCATCGATAATAATGCGATAAACATTCTTCGCGCCCAATATAGCCGATTTCTCATTTGCAATTCGAGTGTAAAGAGATTGCTCGGCTGGAGTAAGCGGGACGCTCCGCTCTACGAGAATTATGTTGCGCCACCACTCAGCAGAGATTGGCAACTCTGCAAACTTGATGGCATCAGACTTCCAAATATTTACCGTCGCGAGGACATTATCTGTTGGCGTCAACGAACGGGGCGTGGGTATCCATGAACTTGGCTCGTCAACTAGATCAAGCATGGTTTTCTCCAGTAGGTGTGAACTGCAATAGTTCGTTGTCGCGACGAACGAAGAGGCAGTCCAGGTTATTCGGTCTACCCCCGAAGGAGTTAAGGATATCAATAAGCTCAAATCCGTATTCGGCTAGATGGCGAATTACCTCGGAGAAATAGTAGCCGTCAGAGTAAATTCTTTTGATTGATATCTCTGCTATGAAGAATTCAACGTGTTCAGCTATACCGGAGCAGCCTTTGATCACCTCGACCTCGAAGCCTTCGGTGTCTATTTTTATTCCGAATGGCGGGGTGAAATCTTTGAGAACGGCATCCAGGCGGATAACCGGGACTCTACGTGTATGATGGGGGAGTTGCTGGCGCTCGCGAAAAGAACTGTGCCCTGAAACGGGCATGACGTTGATGGTGAGTTCACCCTCTTCGCTGCCTGCGCCTGCGGGAATCAGATGGAAATCAAAGTCCGGATATCTTTCCTTCGTCTTCAATAGAATATCTTCCAGAGGCTCGATAAGGACAATCTTTTTGTCCTTAAAGGCATTCCAGAGATTGGGGGTGCCGTCATTCACCCCTACATCCACTATCGTCTTTGAGGCAAAGTTGAAGGACTTCAAGTAGGTAGAGGTAAATTTTTCTCTATACGCGACAATCCCGTATCGTCCGAGCGCAGTCACCAACTCCCGGAAGGCGTCGCCAACTACTCCGGTAGGATGACGCATAATCTCATCAATAGCATCTGTTATGCTGCGATCATTCTCATTCGACATGAGATTGGGCACTCCCCTTCGATAACCCATAGGTCAAAGACGAAAACAGGCTGAATTTACAATCCTAACGCTAGTCGCATGTCGAAAGGAGAGTTGCAACCTACTTTTGAGTGCTTGCGCTGGCAGGATAAGAAGAATGGTGACCGGAGCTGTCGCCCAGATGCATTCGACGACCGTTAACGCGTGCGTCCAACGGGGAAAAGGCTGAATATCATTATACCGAGCATCAAACCTATTGTTGCCCATTCGCATATGTATGCGAGATCAAGACCGTTTGAGGCGCGGGCACCAAAAAAGCCGGTTCTGAAAATCATAACAATATGTGCGATTGGGTTGTATAAAAGGACTTCTCTAATTGGATGTGGCATTTCACCAGGTAGATAAAAAACGCCGGACAGCAAGAAGAGCGGTTTCATGGCAATATCGAATAGCTTCTCATAAAGTGGATACTTCTCGTAAAGAACAATGTTCGCCATTGCTACGCCTAATGCGAGCGTCCAAGCGAGGCATACGGACATAAACAGAAATCCCCACTGTATGTCGTGTGGGTGTTTTTCGCTCATTCGAGTCAAAAACAATATGACTACAGCCACGAAAACCGATGTGATGGATTGCAACATCAATCTGCCAATAACTGGATCGATAGGCCCCACCACCGGGTACTGAAGAAGCGATTTGTTGGCTCTTATAGCTGACGATAAATACCCGACCATCCCAGCATAAAAACTGTAACCGATGTAACCTGTGGCGAAAAAGAAAGAAAAATTCTCACCGAGAGCTGGGGTGCGCGCTAGCGTACCGAAGATTACGCTCATCATGGCAATGTAGCTGGCGGGTTCGATAAACGCCCAGAGATAACCTCCGGGGCCTTTGTATCTGGTTGCAATTTCTCGGATAACAAACGCCGTGACAACGCGGCAATGGGCTGCAAAGTAATTCATGATGTTTGAACTCGCGAGAGCCGAATAGCCCTAGGCTGCGGGCCTCATCGCTGTAAACAGCAATCACAATCCGCCGTAAGGTTGAATCCGAAAATTTGTATCTGACAGGAGGTCAGATTCTCTTCTGGGGAATCTGACCTCACTAGTCGCGGCCTGTTTCAGGGGACCCGCGACGGCCCCTCTTAACCCTGCTGGCCCGTGTCAGCAATCCTAAAATTCACCCACAATCAGGACATAACAAAAGAGGTCCGTCGCCCGCAATATGGCGACAGGGCCTCATGCCGCGTGCCTGTTTCAGGGCCGCGATTGTTGGTAGGCACGCTCAAACTTTTTGACGAGGACTGCGTAGATCGTTCAACATCGACTGCGTTAAGGCTCTTGCGATATCGCGCTCAAACTCGTTGGGTGCATAGCTGGGCGTGCTCGTATATTTCAAGCCAGACACTAGCGCTGCTTGGACGAAACTGTTGAAGGCGGCTTCATCATTCACCTCTCCTTTGAGCGCCTGCGTACAAGAGATGATCGCTTCTTTGTAGGCAAAGTCGCGAGATCCTGGCCACTGATCAATAAGATATGAGGCAGCCCGGCGCGTTGTAGAGATGCGCGCGTAGGTTTTGCTTCTGCCACCCAGCTCGATCGTAACGGTGTTGTCCCACGATCCAGACTTCATTTCTGCCCTTCGTTTCTTATGGGGCAGCATTAATGCCGCACGCTTGTGTGTGGCTTGTTCTAATCATCAGGAGGTGGCATGAAAGATGTTGCTCCCAGCATTGAGAGAACGGATTTCTGAGATGCAGATAATCGTGGGACAGTCACGTTTTGCGCCATTTGGCTTATCTTTCACGGGTTTTGACGAACTCAAGGAAGGAGTGCAAACCGTGACTGCCCGTTATGATTATCACATCGGCGTGGATTACCACAAAAGCTACAGCCACCTGGTCGTGCAGGATTCTGCCGGGAAGATGTTACGATCCGGGCGGGTGAAAAACGACCGGCAAGCGCTGGGTTCGTTTCTGGAGCGGTATCGGAACAATAGCCATGCTGTGATGGAAGCTACCCGCAACTGGATGGTGATGTACGACTGGCTCGACGACATTTGTGAAGATGTCGTTCTCGCCCACCCGTTGAAGGTCAAGGCGATCGCCGACGCCAAGATCAAGACCGACAAGATCGACGCGACGGTGCTGGCACATCTACTCAGAGCCGATCTGGTGCCGCAAGCCTGGGCTCCTGGAGACAGGGTGCGGGAGTTGCGCCTCACCCTTCGGGAGCGGATGTTCTATGTGCGGCTGCGCACGATGACCAAGAACCGGGTCGTAACCGTGTTTGACCGCTACCCGGAGCAGACGGCACAGTTGAAGAAGCTGGGCGATCTGTTCGGCAAGACAGGGCGCCAACAACTGGTTGGGCTGAATGTGTCGGAGATCGATCGCATCCAGATCGATCGTGGACTTGAGTTCATCGGCGACATCAATGAGCGGATCAAACAGTCTGAAGCGACGATCCGGGCGATGACGAAGACCAATGGCAATGTGAAGCTTTTGAAGACCATCCCCGGTATCGGGAAGTTCTTCGCCAGGCTGATCGACGCCGAGATCGACGACATCAGCCGCTTCCGCAATCCGAAGAAGCTGGCCGCCTATGCCGGACTTGTGCCCTCGACTTATTCGTCGGGCGGCAAGACTTACCACGGCAAGATCATCAGGCAGGGCAACAAGTGGTTGCGCTGGGCTTTTGTCGAGGCCGTTCAGCCGGCCATCGCCACGGACCCACAGCTGCGCGCCCAGTACGAACATCTGAAGTTCAGAGGAGTGAACAAGGCGCGCGTCGCGATCGCGCGCAAGCTTTTGGCGATCACCTTCCAGATCCTGCGTGACCAGCGCCCGTACGAGAAGCGCAGCGACAACAGTGTGGAAGGTTCATCGTCGACGAAATCCCGGCTGTCCTGATGGTGTTCTAGCGAGCCCGGCAGGTCTGGGCTGCGCTCTTTCAGGAGAATGGGAAGCCGGGAACCGAACGCCACTCTGTGACCGAAGCCGACAAGCAGGCCGGCGTTAGGGTCACGAATTGGAGAATGGTTCAGCACCGCAGGACGGCATAGGCCCCGTCCTGCGAACGAAGAAGATTTAGCCGATCGGCAGAAATGCCGGTCTCAACACCACCGAACCCAAGGAAATGCCACGCAAACCTTGCGTTTTGCCCCTTGAGTTCTTTCATTGGAGAAAGACCATGGCTCGGGAAACGCTTTCCGTCGCTCTCGACCTTATGTTTGGTCATGAGGGCGGCTACGTGAATGCAAAGACGGATCGGGGCGGCCCGATCAGTATGGTATTACCCATAAGACCCTCGCTGCTTGTTGCGGTGTTGCCTTTGTCATTGCCGAATAGGTCGAGCCTGGGTCGTTAATGCCCTGTTAAGTTGTTGGGCGTTTTTGCCCTGAAACGCTCCAAAGTGTGTTGCTTCGGCAACATGAGCAATTTCATAAAATACGCATCTACCATTTTTTTGACCCTGTAGGTTGATCGACGCCAGCGATGGTTGTCTAAAGCCAATATTAAGGCGCGGGTGGGCGTCGCGTTCCCACTCTTTAATGAAACTAGCAATGGAGTTCCCGAATGAACATCAAGAGCCTTCTGATTGGTTCCGCTGCAGCTCTCGCAGCAGTATCCGGCGCACAGGCCGCTGACGCTATCGTCGCTGCCGAGCCAGAGCCCCTGGAGTACGTTCGCGTTTGCGATGCTTTCGGCACCGGCTTCTTCTACATTCCCGGCACCGAAACCTGCCTGAAGTTCGGCGGTTACATCCGCTTCCAGACCGACTTCGGTCGCGACCGCTCCGGCACGTCTGACTGGAACTCCTTCACGCGCGCTCAGTTCGAGGTTGACACCCGCACCGACACCGAACTCGGTGCTCTGCGTGGCTTCATCGGCTTCCGTGGCAACGCTGACAACGGCTCGTCCTCTTCGTCTGGCGTTCACGTTGATCAGGCTTTCATCGAGCTTGGTGGTCTGAGGGTCGGTAAGTTCTACAGCGAGTGGGATAACGACCTCAACGGTGAAACGGACATCCTGTCCACGAATGCCCTGTTCAACTCGATTGCCTATACCTATGATACGGGCTCGTTCAAGGCGACCCTCTCTGTTGATGAGCTGGAAGGCACGTTGACCTCCAAGGACAACAATGTCGGCATCACAGCTGTAGTTGGCGCGAACGTTGGCGCATTCGCGGCAACCATCGTTGGCTCTTATGATACAGACCTCGAAGAAGGTGCAATCCGCGCTATTGTTTTCGCTGATGTAGGTCCTGGCACGCTTGGCCTCGCCGGTGTTTGGGCTTCCGGAGCGAACGCATACTACGCGGAATCGGAATGGGCAGTTGCCGCAGAATATGCGATCAAAGCAACCGACCGTCTCACGATCACGCCTGCTTTCCAGTATCTCGGCAATGTTGCCCCGAATTTTGTGGGTAACCTGAACGCCGACTGGACCAACAATGACGCCTGGACTGCTGGTCTGACGGTTGATTACAAGATCACCGACGGTCTTACGACGAAGATCACTGCGAATTATTACGATGAAGACAATAGCGACGATCAGGTTACCGGCTTTGTTCGTCTGCAGCGCACGTTCTAAGCCTCTAGCACCACATTTCTGAGAATATGAAACCCGGCTGCAAAGCCGGGTTTTTTGATGGGTGGTTTAATTTCAGCATGGCTAATCACAATCGGAATTCTCCACATATTTTATGTAGACCCAGGATTGTGTTGTTGTTATCTTTTCATTTCACGTAACCAGATCAGAAGGTTATGTGTTGGACGAATCGACGAAAGTGGGACGTCGTACGATTGACCTCCGGCATACCCTCCGACCTCGTGGTCGGAGGGCGCTCTTTAAAGGATGCCTGGAGCTTGTGCTGCCGTAGATAGGAAGCTCCCGCCAAACTGTAAGCCCCATCGTCAAATATGAGTACGGATGCATCGCACCACCGGAAACGTTTGGTTGATGTGTTATTGAAGCAAGACGGTTTTGCTTCTGAGAAGATCTGCCTGCGGTTTCTACGCAGAGCTTTGGGTTAGATATTCCGTTTGCCGCAGAGCATCGCGCGGCGCTCGGCCGCTCGGAAATCTCATCACGCCTGTGGCGAGATCAGCCTTTTCCGCGATGCGTCCGAGCGCCTTGCCTTCAGGCGGCAAAAGGAGAAAAAAGCAACGATCAATCAGGACGTTGCAGCAAGGCCAGAGCCACCGTGGATGCAGCCAGTATCGCGGTCAGCGCCAACGGAGCGGTAGCACCGTAGGAATCAACGACATAACCGCCGAAAACCGCACCAATGCTGATGGCCACCTGAAAGGAAACGACCATCAGGCTGCCTGCTGCCTCCAGCGCGTCGGGCGCGCCGCGGGAAAGGTTGGTCGGCAGCACCACAGGCGCCATGCCGAAGGCAAGACCCCAAAGTGCGACGAGAGCAAATGCGGCACCGGTATGAACACCCCAGACAACAAGCGCGATCGTCGCAAATGCCATCAGAGCCGCGGTAACGATGAGCGCGAGGCGGATACTGGTGTCAGCCATCCGGCCCCCCAGCACATTGCCGATCACGGAGGCGACGCCAAAGCCGAGCAGGGCGAGGGCAATCGGCGTGGTCTCAAGCAGCGTCACCTGTTCGAGGAAGGGACGCACATAGACCGAGCCGGCAAAATGCCCCGTCATCAGTAACAGGATTGCAAGCATCCCCAGTTGAACGCTGCGCCGCCGTGTCAGCCGCAGAACATCGGAAAGACTGTTGCTCGTACTTGCTGGCAGCGACGGCAGGCTGAGTATCTGCAGCAGCATGGCAATGATGGCGAGCCCCGCCGTCATCGACATGGCGATGCGCCATCCCAGCCAGTCGCTGATCAAGGCGCCCATTGAAGGGGCGGCGATGGTGGCGAGCGAAACGCCGAGGGTGACGATAGCCATGCCGCGCCCGGTCGAATTCGCGCCAACGAGCCGCGCCACAACAGCAACCGAAAGTGCCCAGAAACCGCTGAGCGCGATACCCAATCCGGCCCGGCCCAATAACAATAGCCAGAAATCGGCAGCAACTGCTGCGAGAATGTTGGAGCCGATCGCCAGCGCACTGAGACCGACAAGCACGCTCTTGCGGTTCAGTTTGCCGATGAGAACATTGCTCAGCAAAGCCGTCACAGCGCCTACGGAAGCTGTCGCCGTGACGACCTGCCCCGCCGTACCCTCGGTAATGCCGAGATCGCGCGCCATAGGCGTCAGCAATCCCGCTGGCAGAAACTCGGCCGATACCAGCGCAAAACTGGTGGCCGCCATCGAAAGAACCGCGAACCAGGTCGTAGCTGTCCACGAGGGTTCCTCGGCGGCCTCCAGGGCAATTGTTGACCCATCAAATTCAGATGTCGTGTCCGTCATGGTCTCTCTCCTTGAGTTGGGAGAGTTTTAGACGAATTTTTTCGGATGATATGTATCTAAAAATCCGAATTTCATGCCTATTTCTCCGAAATTTGTGCGTCGCACAATGTTCGGATGTGCATGTTGTTGGTTATGGAAGGGCGGCCATTCCATAACCAACATCGCCACACGCTCAATTACCAAATCTTTAGTTGTGCACCCCTTCGCGAATACCTAGCTTAATGACGAGGCCGTATCGGATTTGAGATTAGAGACGGGAACCGCATCCCGTCTCCGTCTCATCCCGGAAAGACCCTTCCTTCAAGGTCGAGATCTCCGTCATGAGTTTTCAACACGATAACACATTCACTTTCGCCTTCATCATCTCCCTGCCAGAGGCATGTAACGATGCGTGCCGCACTTGATTTCGCACCCGGCGCACCCGGCATTGATGCACGCTGGACGTCGAGCGCCAAGAATGGCGTGGGAACCGCGCTGTCGAAAAATTCACCAATCTGGTTTACGCTCAGCCACGGCATCCTCAACGAAGTCTATTACCCGCGGATCGATAGTGCCTGCACCCGCGATCTCGGTCTTGTGGTCACCAGAGACGACGGATATTTTTCGGAAGAGAAACGAGACTGTACTTCCGTTACCCGCCCTTTTGAGAGTGGAATTCCCGCGTTCCACATCACCAATACGGCGATAGATGGAGCCTACCGGATTGAAAAACAGGTCATCACCGATCCGGCGCGGGCCTGTGTTCTTCAGTATGTCTCCTTCTTCCCACTGAACGGAAAGACAGGGGATTATCGTGTAAGCGTCCTTCTGGCGCCGCATTTGGTCAATGCCGGTAATCTCAACTCCGCCTGGATAGGGGATTATGAGGGGCGCCGGGTCTTGTTTGCGGTGGGCCGCTCACGATATCTCGCTCTGCTCTGCGATCGTCCCTGGCGCGCTGCAAGTGCGGGTTTTGTTGGCGTTTCCGATGGCTGGCAACAATTGCGCCGGCACGGACGCCTTATTGAGGAGTACCAGCGGGCGGATGACGGTAATGTTTCGCTGGCTGCGGAAATCGATTTTAGCGAAACCCACGATACGGCGACCTTGGCGCTCGGTTTCGGCCAGACTGAATATGAAGCTGCAGCCTGTGCTGTCGCAAGTCTGAAGTCCGGCTTCAGACGCGCGCACGATGCCTATATCGACAGCTGGCGTAGCTGGCAGGACAGTCTTGGCCCCCTCGACCGCGATACCCATCACGGCGTTAATTCCTATCGTGTCTCGACCGCTGTGCTTGCCGCGCATCGTGCCGCAGACCGGCCCGGAGCTGTCGTGGCAAGTCTATCGATCCCATGGGGAGCCTCCAAGGGCGATGACGATCTTGGCGGATATCATCTAATATGGCCGCGAGATTTGGTGGAAGCCGCTGGCGGGTTTCTGGCGGCCGGCGATCACGATGAGGCTTTGGCCATCCTTGATTATTTGCGCCAGGTGCAGCAGCCCTCGGGGCGGTGGCCGCAAAATCTCTGGCTGGATGGCAAGCCCTATTGGCCGGGCGTTCAGATGGACGAATGCGCCTTTCCAATCCTGCTTGCGGATATCCTGCATCGGCACGGCCACCTCGACCACGCCGCAAGGGCTAATTATATGCCGATGATCCGTAGCGCTGCGGCCTATATTCTGGCAAACGGCCCAACGACCGGCGAGGACAGGTGGGAGGAGGATGCAGGCTACAGCCCGTTCACGCTTGCCGTCGAGATCGCCGCGCTGCTTGCCGCCGCTGATCTGCTGGATATGGAGGGCGATGCGGCCGAAGCCACGCATCTGCGGCAGACAGCCGATTGCTGGAATGAGCAGATCGAAAGGTGGACATTTGCCGGTGACCAGACCCTGTGCACGCACCTTGGTATTTCGGGCCATTATGTTCGCATCGCCTCTCCCGGTACCGCCGATGCTGTCCAGCCCTCGGGCATGACGCCCATCCTCAACCAGACACCGGATCGCGCTTTCCTGCCAACAAGCGATGTCATCAGCCCTGATGCACTTGCGCTGGTCCGCTTCGGCCTGCGCGCACCGGACGATCCCCATATTGTCGCAACGGTCAAGGCGATCGATCATTGCCTGCGCGCCGACCTGCCGCAGGGGCCCGTTTGGTACAGGTACACGGGAGACGGATATGGTGAGCATGCTGATGGAACAGCATTTGACGGCACGGGTCAGGGCAGGCCATGGCCCCTTCTGACCGGCGAGCGTGCCCATTACGAACTTGCTGCGGGTAGACGCGGAGCGGCGGAAGCCTTGCTGACGACCATGGAAAAATCGGCGGGGCAGAGCGGCCTTTTCCCCGAGCAGGTCTGGGATCAACCCGATCGTCCCGACAGGGAACTGTTCTATGGCCACCCGTCGGGCAGCGCAATGCCGCTGGTCTGGGCGCATGCAGAACATATCAAGCTTCTGCGTTCGCTTGCCGATGGTTCCGTTTTCGACATGCCGCCGCAGGGTGTGGAGCGCTACATCCGCAACAAGACGCCGTCGCATCTTCGAATCTGGTGCTTCAACAACAAGATATCAGCCATGCCCGCCGGCAAGGTTCTACGGCTTGACCTGGCGGATAATGCCATCGTGCACTGGAGCGTTGACGGCTGGGCGACAACCACAGATACAAGCACGACGGCCTCCGGTCTCGGCACGCATTTTGCGGACTTGCCCGTGCAGCAACTGGCGGCCGGCGGCACGATTGTGTTCACCTTCTACTGGCGAGATGCTGGAGTGTGGGAAAACGAGGACTTTACCGTTCGCCTCGGTGAATGAACCAGCAATAGCGAGTTGCACAAAAGGAGTGTCAGGATGCAGATTGGAATGGTTGGGCTTGGGCGGATGGGCGCAAACATGGTGCGCCGCCTTTTGAAACACGGGCATGATTGCGTGGTTTTCGACGTCAACCCCGACAATGTCGCGGCGCTGGTGAAAGAAGGCGCAACGGGCGCAAGCTCGCCGGACGATCTCGTCGCCAGCCTCTCATCGCCACGCGCCGTGTGGCTGATGCTGCCCGCCGCGATCACGCCGAAAATCGCGCGGGACTTTGCGGGCAAACTTCAGGCGGGCGATGCCATCATCGATGGTGGCAATTCACTTTACCGCGACGCGATCGATCTCGCCGCCGAATTTGCGCCTCGCAGCATCGATTTCATCGATACCGGCACATCCGGTGGCGTCTTGGGGCTGGAGCGCGGTTACTCTCTGATGATCGGCGGGCCGGTGGCTGCGGTCCAGCGTCTCGACCCGATCTTCGCCTCCCTTGCGCCCGGCGCAGGTCTGGGGATCGCCGCCGACCCGGTCACCCGAACGGCACCGATGGGATATCTGCATTGCGGCCCGTCGGGAGCCGGGCATTTCGTCAAGATGGTCCACAATGGCATCGAATACGGTGTCATGGCCGCCTATGCGGAGGGTCTCAACATCCTGAAAGCCTCCAATGCGGGCACACAACACCGCGAGGCGGACGCCGAGACCGCCCCTCTCGCCCATCCGCAATATTACCAGTTCGATATTGATCTTCCCGCCGTTACGGAGGTCTGGCGGCACGGCTCGGTCATCGGCTCGTGGCTGCTTGACCTCACGGCGCAGGCCCTGAAACAGGACCCGAACCTCGATCAATATGGCGGGCGCGTGTCGGATTCCGGTGAAGGACGCTGGACCCTGCAGGCGGCCGTCGAAACCGGCGTGCCGGCCCCCGTTTTGGCATCGGCCCTTTTCGAGCGTTTTTCCTCGCGCGGCGAGGCCGAATTTGCCGGCAAGGTGCTGTCGGCCATGCGCAATGCCTTTGGTGGCCATCTGGAGAAAGCCAAATGAAGACCTCAGCCACGGACAGGCAGCGATCGGACGTGCTGGTGGTGTTCGGCGCCACGGGCGATCTTGCCTATAAGATGATCTTTCCCTCTCTCTACGCCATGGTGAAACACGGCGCGCTGCAAACGCCCATCATTGGCGTCGCTTTCGACGATTGGCCGCGTGAGCAGCTGATAGCGCGGGCCCGCGATGCGGTCGCCAACCATGTGGGCAAGATCGATGAAGCCGTCTTCGAAAAATTCGCCGAACAGCTGACCTATGTCTCCGGCGATTATCGCAACGAAGCGACATTCGAAAAGCTGCGAACGGCGCTTGGCGGGCACCAGCATCCGCTTTATTACCTTGCCATTCCGCCGTCTCTCTTCGAAACCGTGGTAACCGGCCTCAACGACGCGGGCATCGCCGCGTCGGCGCGGCTGATGGTTGAGAAACCCTTCGGCCGTGACCTTGCCTCGGCCGAAGCGTTGAACGAAGCGCTGCACGCGGTTTTCGCAGAGGATGCAATTTTCCGCATCGACCATTTCCTCGGTAAGGAGGCCATCCAGAACCTTCTTTATTTCCGGTTTGCCAATGCCTTTCTCGAGCCCGTATGGAACCGCGACCATGTCGAAAGCGTGCAGATCACCATGGCCGAAGATTTCGGCATCAAGGGGCGCGGCAAGTTTTATGACGAGGTCGGATGTATCCGCGACGTGATCCAGAACCATCTGATCAATGTGCTGTTGCTGCTGGCCATGGAGCCGCCGGCCACAAACGCCTCGGATGATCTCGTCGATGAAAAAGTACAGATACTGAAAGCCATGCCGCCGCTCACTCGTAACGATGTGGTGCGCGGACAGTTCAGAGGCTATCTGGACGAGCCGGGTGTCGCACCGGCATCCAGCCGGGAAACCTTCGCCGCCGTGCGCTTTCGCGTCGCCACCTGGCGCTGGAATGGCGTGCCCTTCTTCATCCGCGCCGGCAAGAACCTGCCAGCGCATGCAACCGAAGTTGTGGTCCGCTTGAAGCGGCCGCCAATTGCGCTCTTTGGCGATGTCGAGACAACACCCGCCAATTATGTGCGCTTCCGTCTGGGGCCGGATATCGCGATTGGAATCGGTGCACGCCGCAAGGCTGCTGGCGATGGCATGCGCGGCGAGGCCGTAGAACTCGGCGCGGTCGATGACGGTATTGGTGATATGGCGCCTTATGAGCGGCTGATAGGCGATGCGATGGCCGGCGAACGACAGCTCTTCACCCGTCAGGATGCGGCGGAACTGGCTTGGAAGATCGTGGAGCCTATCCTCGATGATCCTGCCGTGCCGCCTGCATATGAGGTGGGAAGCTGGGGGCCGGCGGAAATGGCAGGGTTTGGCCCGCCAGGCGGATGGGTTGATCCCGAGTAACGCCCACACACATAGTCGACGGAGGCCAGTACATGGCAGAGGATCAAACCGTTCTTGCAATTGATATCGGTGGCAGTCACGTGAAGATCCGCTTGAGCACAGGTGGCGAAGAGCGCAAGGTTGAAAGCGGCAAGACAATGACGGGACAGGAAATGGTCGCCGCAGTAACCGCCATGGCAAAGGATATGACCTATGACGTTATCGCCATGGGATATCCCGGCCCGGTCGTTCACAACAAACCGTTTCGGGAACCGGTCAATCTGGGCGAAGGCTGGGTCGGCTATGATTATGAGGGCGCTTTCGATTGTCCCGTTCGCATCGTCAACGATGCGCTCATGCAGGCGATTGGCTCTTACAAGGGCGGACGCATGTTGTTTCTCGGTCTCGGCACGGGTTTGGGCGCCGCGATGATTGTCGAAAATGTTGCCCAGCCGATGGAGATCGCCCGTCTTCCTTACCGCAAGGGCAAAACCTACGAGCATTATGTCAGCGAGGCTTATCGGGAAAAGAAAGGCAACGCGAAATGGCAAAAGCGCGTCCAGGACGTTGTGGATCTCCTGAGCGCGGCTCTTGAACCGGATGAGGTCGTCATCGGCGGCGGCAACGTGGAGAAGCTCGAAAATCTGCCGCCGAAGTGCAGACGCGGAGACAACGCTCTGGCTTTCGAAGGCGGGTTCCGCCTGTGGAAGAACCCGGATCTCGTCGTGTAGGCGGCACAGCAGTTACCATCAGCGTCTGATCGATAAAGACGAGCCGCGACAATACCTTGAAAAGCCGCTTGCGGCGGCTGATTGCTTCTGCGGTTCTCTGATGACAGCGGATATTCTCGGTGCGGTTTTCCAAAGTGGCGCGGCTTGCGCGTCGATTTACGGAACCACCATCATGCTTTTGTCTCGCGACTGAAGCCAAACCAGTCTCTTCTTCGTATCTAGGCCAGCAGCCTGCTTGGCGCTAACGGAGAAGACGGCCTGATGGAACTTGGAAGAGACGGTAGGCGGACGGGCTTGGCCGTAACCTATGACCTGACAAAGGCGACACTGACCTTTGCCTGGGTCATCATCCTCAACAAGCCGTTTTATCCGCTTTATGTCTGGTATCTGGTCGACGCCGATGCTGCTGTGGCATCGCTCGTTACCGTGCTGTCACTGCCTTTTTTCCCTGCGATTCCGTTTCTTGCAAAGAAATCACATCTGGCTGCGCGCCTGGCGCTTCCTCTTGTGGGAACGCTCGATACCCTGTTTGAAACGGCGATGTTCGGCCATACATCCGGCACCGAATTTTTCTTTGCTGCCTGCATCATGCTGGCGGCCATCTCGTTCCTTGCGGACGAGAAACTCTGGCAATATGCGATGGCAGTTCTTCTGCTCGCGCACATTTCTGGGCGCGGGGGTGCAATCCTGGTCGGCAGGCGATCTTGCAACGCTTCTCAATCTGAATGCGTTCTCTGCTGCCAGTCTCATGGCCTTTATCGCGCTTCGATATGCCGGCTTGTCACGGCGAACTGAAACCTGAACCCGATTGATCGACAGGAGGAGTTTATGCAGAAAAATCGCAAGCTCATCAGATAGGGGGGCGTCGAAAAGTCAGCTAGACGGCACGGGGAGCTTTCAAGGATCTTTGCCTCAGACCGGATCATAATGTCGGCAAGACCTTCACCAGCATGTCGCGATAGCCTTATGTGCCGACGGCCGGACATTATGTTCCACAACGCCGTTTACGAAACTGCCGAGTTCCTGGAACGCCTGACGAAAGTGGAGGTCGAGGTCAGCCAGACAGATATCTTTGGCTAATTGTTATCCTCCTTCCCCGGCATGGTGCTTGACGTCCGCAACTGGTCAAGCTGTGATGAGATTGTACCAGCCATCATGGAATCGGTAGAACCCGTCCTGGGCACGGGAGGTTCGAGCATTTCCCGCTTCGGGAGCCCGAGAAAAACACCCCGAATGATCCGCCCGAACAGGCCATGGGTAATAGTTGATGCCTCCTCCGAGGAGCAGCGGAAACGCGCGCCATTTTCCGCTTATTTTACAAAAGGTAAGGGTTGATCCGAAACAATTGAATTGAAGTCGCCTATGGAAGCATAGCGCGCCGCCCGCACCTTGTTGAACTTGCTGCTGTCAACCACGAGATGCTTTTGCATTGAGCGTTGCATGACCATCTGTTTGATCGGCACTTCATGAAAATGCGAACAAGTCACGCCGTGATGTCCGTCCACGCCGCCTGCAGACAAGAATGCTTTGTTGATATTGACGCGCTTCAGCACCTCAAAGCCCTCATCCCCCGAGAACGAGGCCGCCTCCGGATGATAGAGTCCGCCGAGCATGATTAGGCGGACATCGTTTCTGCTTGCCAGCTCCTCGGCAACATTGAGAGAATAGCAGATGGCGGTGACATGTGCATTTACCGGAATCTGCCGCGCCAGATGCGGCATCGTCGTTCCACAGTCGATGAATATAGTGTCATGTGGCTCGATCAAAGCCGCAGCCTGTGCGCATGCGCGCATCTTGGCCGCCGCATGGCTGTCCTTTTCCTGCTCCAGCACATAGTCGCTGCTGACTGCGCCGTCCTGAACCGGAATGATGTAGCCGCCAAGACAGCTCAATCGTTCGCCATCGGCGGCAATGTCGCGACGAATGGTAATTTCGGATACGCCAAGCCGGGACGCGGCGTCCCGCAGTCTCAGGACGCCTGTTTCCTGGACCAGCCTGGCCAGTGCGTCCAACCTGGCATTGCGTGCACTTATTTTACTCACTTTGTTTTCGCTTTCGGTTTCTCGCTGCTCTTCACATTTCGGTGTTGCTTTGCTCGCAATCGCCACTCTCTGCGCTTGACAGAAGAATAACAAACATGAAACGATCGAAACATAATGATCGAATTGTATCATGATAGTTCGCATTATCAGGAGAGGAAAACAACAGGATTCTGGGCCACATTGAGGCGCGGGCTACCAGGGCGTGGGGAGCCTTTCCGGGAGAGTGAGGAGGCGTTGGACGCATGAGGAGCGGTCGCCGGCGTTTGGGATCGAACAATAGCGGGTGCTGCGATTGATAGAAGTCCGGCACGTTGCAATTTCAAAGGGAGGAGTTATCCGTGAATAAAATCTTCGCAACCATCGCGCTTGCTGCGACGCTTTCCGCGTCGGCTGTTTTTGCGCAGAGCGCTGTCGATACATCGAAGGTCAACAAGGAGCTGATCACCGCGGCCAGCGGCAAGAAATACACGATCGCAACCGTCGTGAAGGTGGATGGCATCGCGTGGTTTGACCGCATGCGCGATGGTGTTGAGCAGTTCAAGGGTGATACCGGAAATGATGTCTGGATGGTTGGCCCAAGCCAAGCTGATGCTGCCGCCCAGGTGCAGATCGTTGAAAACCTCATAGCGCAGGGCGTAGATGCCATTGCCATCGTGCCGTTCTCGGTCGAAGCGGTGGAGCCGGTCCTGAAGAAAGCCCGTGATCGCGGCATTGTTGTCATCAGCCATGAGGCTTCCAACATCCAGAATGTGGATTTCGACATAGAAGCCTTCGACAATAAGGCCTATGGCGCGAACTTGATGAAGGAACTTGGCAAATCCATGGGTGGCAAGGGCAAATATGTCGCTACTGTTGGCAGTCTGACGTCCAAGTCGCAGATGGAATGGATCGACGGTGCCGTCGAATACCAGAAGGCCAACTTCCCGGAGATGTCCCAGGCGACCGAGCGGCTGGAAACCTATGACGACGCTAATACCGACTATACCAAGCTTAAGGAGGCGATGACCGCCTATCCTGACATCACCGGTATTCTCGGCGCTCCGATGCCGACATCCGCGGGTGCGGGTCGTCTGATCGCCGAGGGCGGTCTGTCGGGCAAGGTCTTCTTCTCGGGCACGGGCCTTGTTTCCGTTGCCGGCGAATATATCAAGAACGACAATATCCAGTACATTCAGTTCTGGGATCCGGCCGTTGCCGGTTATGCCATGAACATGCTGGCTGTCGCGGTTCTCGAGAAGAAGAACGAGCAGATCAAGGCCGGCCTGAACCTTGGCCTGCCTGGTTACGAAAGCGTGCTGGTGCCTGACGCCTCCAAGCCGCATCTGCTCTATGGCGCAGGTTGGGTCGGCGTAACCAAAGAAAACATGGACAAGTACGACTTCTGATCCGAACCGCGGAGGGAGGGGCAACCCTCTCTCCTTTTACACCCCGTGTTTTCCAGCCTTGCACGAGGCCATTATGACTGAAAATCTGATCGAGCTGCGCCATATCGGCAAGCGGTTTGGCGGCGTGAAGGCGCTCGACGACGTATCGCTGAGCATTCGCCCGGGCGAAATTCATTGCCTTGCCGGTGAAAACGGTTCCGGAAAATCCACCGTCATCAAAATCATGTCGGGGGTTTACACGCCTGAGGATGGCGAGATTTTGATCGACGGGAAGCCTGTCGGCAAACTTGATCCGGTAAAATCCGTTCACCATGGTATTCAGGTGATATACCAGGATTTTTCGCTGTTTGGAAACCTGACGGTGGCCGAGAATCTGGCGATCAACACCCTCCTGATGGAAGGTCGCAAGACGGTCGACTGGCGACAGGTTCGACAGCTGGCCCAGAAAGCGTTGGACCGCCTGGGCGTAAATATCGATCTTGATGCGGATGTCGAAAGCCTGCCAACTTCGGGGAAGCAGATCGTGGCGATAGCCCGCGCTGTGATGGCTGATGCGCGCCTGATCATCATGGATGAGCCGACCACGGCGCTGACGCGCTATGAGGTGGATGCCCTCTTCAAGATTGTTCGCGATATTCAGGCGCAGGGCATCGCCGTGCTCTTCGTCAGCCACAAGATGCGGGAAATGCTTGAAATCAGCGAGCGCCTGACAGTTTTCCGAAATGGCAAGAAGGCTGCCGAAGGACCGATTGCCGAATTTGACGAGCCGGCGATTACCCGCGCGATGACGGGGCAAGAAATGACTGCCCACAGCTACCAGTGGGCTGCCCCGGAGGGCGCCGACATGCCGGTGCTGGAAGTGCGCAATCTCACGGTTCCGGGTTCCGTGGACAATGCCGCCCTCACATTGAGGCCGGGTGAAATCGTCGGTATTTCGGGCTTGATCGGTTCTGGCCGTACCGAACTTGCATTGGCGCTGTTTGGAATGCGACCCGATTTTACCGGTTCAGTGCGCATTGCAGGCCGCGAGGTACACCCGAGGAGTGTGCAAGAAGCTATTGCCTGCGGTGTCGCTTATGTGCCGGAGGACCGCCTGACCGAGGGGCTATTCCTGACCCAATCGATCGAGCGCAATATCATTGTCACGTCGATTGAGAAATTCGTGCGAGGTCTTTTCATCAATCGCAAAAAGGCGGATGAGACGACCCGCGATATGTTCTCGGCCATGCAGATCGTGGCGCCGGGGCCGCACACGCCGGTCAACCATTTGTCCGGTGGCAACGCGCAGCGCGTGGTTCTGGCCCGCTGGCTGTTGACGGGCGCCAAAGTGCTGATCCTCAACGGACCGACCGTCGGCGTCGATGTCGGTTCCAAAGCACAGATCCACAACATCATCCGCGGGCTGGCCGAAAAGGAAGGCCTGGCCGTGCTGATGATTTCCGACGATGTGCCGGAACTGGTGCAGAACTGCAACCGCGTGCTGGTCATGCATCGCGGCCGTTTCGTTGACGAATTGTCGGGGGAGAGCATGACTGAAGACGCCGTCAATGACCGGCTCAAGATGCTGAATTGAGGGGCCGCAAGTCATGAAACTCCTGAGAAGCACAGAATCCATTATCGCCTGCGTGTTGCTCGCGGCCATGGTCATTATCGGTCTCATAAATCCGGCCTTCTGGTCGCTCGACAACATCTTCGGCCTGCTGCGCTCCAACGTCGTGATTGGCATCATGGCGCTCGGCGTATTGCTGGTGATGATTTCGGGCGGTATCGACGTATCCTTTACGGCATTCGCTATTGCCGCGATGTATCTGACTGTGCGCAGCATGGTTTATCTCGGTTATGATGGCGTGCTCATTCCCTTCGTTGCGGCGACGCTGATTGGGCTGGTTCTTGGTGCGTTTAACGGTTTCATTATTCACCGTTTCAGGATGATCCCGCTGATCGTGACGCTCGGGACAGGTTCGATTGTACGCGGTCTTGTTCTCGGCCTCGTCGGCACCAGCATCGTCAACATCAACAAGATGCCGAAGGAGCTGATCGAGTTCGGCAAGACCGATGTGATCTCTCTGACCTCGGCCACGGGATCGACTTTCGGCCTGACCGCGATGTTTCTGGTCTATCTGGGGCTGGCGTTTGTCATCCATCTCATCCTCACCTACACCATGATCGGGCGCAGCGTTTATGCCTACGGCGGCTCGCCTGAGGCCGCAAAGCGCGTTGGCTTCAATACGGGCGCGACGATCTTCTTTGTCTACTGCATCGCCGGTGCACTGGCGGGCTTCTCGGGCCTGCTGCATTCCTCGATGATCTGGCTTGCCAACCCGCGTGATTTTGTCGGGCTCGAACTCGACGTGATCGCAGCCGTGGTTCTGGGCGGTGCGTCAATCTTTGGCGGACGCGGCACGGTTCTCGGCACATTGATGGGCGTGTTCATGCTGGTAATGGTCAAAAATTCCCTGATCATCATGAAGGTGGATACCACCTGGCAGCGCGTTGTTGTCGGCCTGATTATCATCATTGCCACTGCCATCACGGCATGGCGTGACCGTAAAAGCATAGCGTGACGGGAGAGCGCATCATGAAGAATTCGTTCGATATGCGTCGGCTTTTCGGCAACGACAACAACATCGCTCAACTGCTTTTGATCACCGTCATCGTTTTTGCCCTGATGACATGGATGAACCCCGGCAAGTTCCTGAACTATTACAACTTCGAATCCATCAGTTACATCATGCCTGAACTGGGGATCCTCTCCATCGCCATGATGATCGCAATGCTGACCGGTGGTATCGATCTGTCCGTGGTGGGAATTGCCAATCTGGCGGGCATTGTCGCCGGCATTTATTTCCATTCCACCATGGTTCAGTCAGGGCAATCCTCCACATCGGGCATCGTGTTCTACACAGGGCTTGGCATCGTACTCGCGATGACGGTTGGCCTGCTGTCCGGTCTGATCAATGGCCTTTTGGTGGCGAAGTTGCGCATCACCCCGATCCTGGCGACACTCGGCACAGGTCAGATTCTGATGGGGCTGGCGCTGGTATTGACCGGCGGTCCGGCAATTGTCGGATTTCCTGACGCGTGGAACTGGATCGGTAACGGTAAAATCTTCGGTATAGCAACGCCGTTCCTGCTGTTCATCGCCGTGTGCATTATCGTGGCGATCCTGCTGACGCGCTCGACGCTCGGCATTAACCTGATGCTGATCGGGACCAATCCGCGGGCAGCCGTCTTTGCTGGCATCCGCAAGGATCGCATGATGCTGTATTCATATATGCTCACCGGCGTGCTGGCGTCACTGGCGGGGATCATTCTGTCCGGGCGGACCAATGCAGCTAAATCCGACTACGGCGCGTCCTATCTGCTGCAGGCGGTGCTGATTGCCGTTCTCGGGGGCACAAACCCGGCGGGCGGGAAAGGGCGCGTTCTCGGCGTTGCGATAGCGCTTATCGCCCTCATGCTGCTTTCTTCCGGCTTTCAGATGATGCGGTTCTCCAACCACCTGATCGACTTCATCTGGGGCGCATTCCTCATTCTCGTGATCGCCATCAATGCATGGCGAAACCCCGGCAGGTGATCCCATGGAAGCGACAGAATTTCATCTCCGCAGGCGAGACTTCACCGATGTCCAACATCTTCTAGCCGCAAGCGATGGGCTGAAGGTTACCACCTTCCGCTATGCTACCGGCGTTGAAGCGCTGCAATTGGAGAATCGCCACGGCCGGATCGTCATATTGCCATTCATGGGGCAGATGATCTGGAGCGTTGAGTTCAACGGCGTTGACCTGACCATGGGAAGCCGCTTTTCGATGCCGCGACCAGCCGGTTCAATCGTCGAGACATACGGATGTTTTGCATTCCATAGCGGTATGTTGCGCAACGGCTGCCCGTCGCCGCAAGATAATCATGCCCTGCATGGCGAAATGCCCTGTGCCACCATGGACAAGGCCGGTTTCGTCATCGGACACGATGCACGCGGCGCTTATGTTCGGGTAACCGGCGAAGTTGAATATGTCATGGGCTTCGGCGCCAATTATCTGGCTCGTCCCAGCGTGACTTTGCATGCTGAAGACACGCTTTTTGACATGGTCATGGACATTGAGAACCTGTCATCGGCGCCCATGGATCTCATGTATATGTGCCATGTGAACTTTGCTTATGCCAAGGGTGCGCGGATCGCTCAGCCCGCGCCGTATACGCCGGAGCAGGTGAAGGTGCGCACTGCCGTGCCCGGCCACGTAACACCAAACCCCGATTATCTTTCCCTGCTGGAGACGCTGGCAAGTCAGCCTTCCGCCATGGAGGTGCTCGACGAACCGCAACGTTACGACCCTGAACAGGTATTCTACATCAACGGCCTGCAGGCAGACGGTGAGGGGCTGACGCATCTGATGATGCAACGACGTGAGGGAGATGGCTTTGCCATCTCCTATCCGCTCGCCGCCTTCCCGAAGACAGTGCGTTGGATCCTGGTCAACGGGGATTCGCAGGTTGCCGCATTCGCCCTGCCATCCACCTGCGAGCCGGAAGGTTATCTGGCGGAAAAGGCCAAGAACAACGTGCAGAGACTATCACCGGGTGAACGCAGGGTGTTTCCGGTACGGCTGGGCTATCTCGACCGTGCTGCCGCCGATGAGTTCGGCGCCGGGATCAGCGCCCTTTAAAACAGATAAGCAGGGAATATCGGCATGAGTAAGAAAATCGGGGTCGTCGGCTCCAACATGGTCGATCTCATCACCTATGTGGACCGTATGCCCGGACCGGGCGAGACACTTGAGGCGCCCACCTTCGAAATGGGGTGCGGCGGCAAGGGTGCCAACCAGGCGGTTGCCGCGGCGCGCCTTGGTGCTGAAGTGATGATGGTCACCCGGGTCGGTGACGATGTCTTCGCGGATAACACCATCCGCAACCTCGAGAGCTTCGGCGTTGATACGCGTCATGTGGTGAAGGTTGCCGGCAAATCCAGCGGCGTCGCACCGATCTTCGTCGAACAATCAGGCGAGAATTCCATCCTCATCGTCAAAGGAGCCAATGCCGACCTTTTGCCTGCGGAAGTCGACAAGGCGGCCGCCGATCTGAAAGAGTGTGGCTTGATCCTGATGCAGATGGAAGTGCCGGTTGAGACTGTCTACCATACCATCGAACTTGCTGCCCAGAACGGTATCGAGACGATCCTCAATCCCGCGCCTGCCGCTGCCAATCTCGATCCTGAGCGCATCCGCCAGGTAACCTTCCTCGTGCCGAACGAGAGCGAGCTTGCCTTGCTGTCGGGGCTGCCGACCGACACCGACGAAGACATCGTCAGCGCCGCTCGCTCGCTGATCGCACGCGGCATTCACACCGTCATCGTTACCTTGGGCGGGCGTGGTGCGCGCATGATTACTTCCAACGAAATCGTCAACATCGAACCCGTCAAGGTAATGCCCAGGGACACCACGGGTGCGGGCGATGCCTTTATTGGCTCCTTTGCCCGCTTTTACGCCGAAACGCGCGAGGTCGTATCCTCCCTGAAGAAGGCATCGCTTTACGCGGCGCATTCCATCACCCGTCCCGGAACACAGAAGGCCTATGCCAGCATCGAAGAGTTCGAGGCTTTTTGCCGCGACCGCGCGAGTGCCGCAGCCTGACCAGAAGAATGGACAGAAAATGAGCGAAGCATTCCCCAGAAATAACGGCACCGCTCTCAAACCGGAATGGTTTGAAGATGTATCGGTCAATCGCAGTGCCTCCGAACGGCGTGCAGCGACCATCACCGCCCGGCGCTCGATTAAGAAGGAATATCAGGTTGCCTGGCAGATCAAGGCCATCACCTGCATCGATTTGACAACGTTGTCCGGCGACGACACGCCCGGTCGCGTGCGCCGCCTGTGTGCGAAAGCGCGCCGTCCGGTCCGGGAAGACATTCTCGAGGCACTCGGCCTTGCGGATGCCGGCATCACCACCGGCGCCGTCTGCGTTTATCCGACCATGGTGCCCCACGCCGTCAAGGCGCTGGAAGGTACGGCTATTCCGGTCGCATCGGTGGCCACGGGCTTTCCTGCCGGCCTGACACCGCTGCCGCAGCGGCTGGCCGAAATCCGATATGCCGTCGAGCAAGGCGCCAAGGAGATCGATATCGTCATAACCCGCGAGTTTGTTCTGACGCAGAACTGGACAGCGCTTTATGACGAGATCGCTGCGATGCGTGAAGCCTGCGGTGATGCCCATATGAAGGCTATCCTCGCGACGGGCGATCTCAACACACTGACCAACGTCTATCGAGCCTCAATGGTGGCGATGCAGGCGGGTTCGGACTTCATCAAGACTTCCACCGGCAAAGAGGAGGTCAACGCCACCCTGCCGGTCAGCCTGACCATGGTGCGGGCGCTGCGCGATTACGGCGAACTGACCGGCCAGATGGTCGGCTTCAAACCTGCAGGCGGGTTGAAGACGGCTAAGGATGCGCTGTCGTGGCTGACGCTGATGAAGGAGGAACTGGGTAATCGCTGGCTGGAGCCGGACCTGTTCCGCATCGGTGCCAGTTCGATGCTCGGCGACATCGAACGGCAGCTCGAACATTTCGTAACCGGCCGCTATTCCAGCGCTCATCATCACGCTGCCGCATAAGGACTGAAAAAATGCGACCCATCAAGGACATTTTGGAAACCATGGAATATGGACCTTCCCCCGAAGCCAATGGTGATGTGAAGCAGTGGCTTGACATTCACGGACGTTCGTTCGGTCATTATATCAACGGCCGGTTTGTTTCTCCCGATGGCCGCAAGACGATTGCCGTTTCAAACCCCGCAAACGGGGACAAGCTGGCGGACATCATTTGCGGCAATGAGGAAGACGTGGATCAGGCGGTCAAGGCCGCCCGCACGGCCTTCGGAAAATGGTCGAAGCTGTCGGGTCACGAACGCGCCCGTTATCTCTACGCCATCGCCCGTCATATACAAAAGCGCGAGCGCTTCCTTTCCGTTCTGGAAACGATGGACAACGGCAAGCCGGTTCGCGAAACCCGTGATGTCGACATTCCACTCGTCGCCCGCCACTTTTACCATCACGCCGGGTGGGCCGAAATGGTGGAAGACGAGTTCCGTGGTTTCTCACCGGTCGGTGTTTGCGGTCAGGTAATCCCCTGGAACTTCCCCCTGCTGATGCTGGCCTGGAAGATCGCGCCGGCGCTTGCCGCCGGCAATACCGTAGTGCTGAAACCTGCTGACCTGACACCGCTGACGGCTGTCGCCTTTGCGGAAATCTGCCACGAGGTCGGCCTTCCGGCCGGTGTCGTCAATGTCGTCCAGGGCGATGGCTCGACCGGCGCTGCGATCTGCGGCCATGATGGCGTCGATAAGGTCGCCTTCACCGGCTCGACCAAGGTCGGCCGCGTTATTCGCGAGCAGATCGCCGGTTCGGGCAAGAAACTGTCTCTGGAACTGGGGGGCAAATCACCCTTCATCGTTTTCGAGGACGCCGATCTTGATGCGGCGGTTGAAGGTGTTGTTGATGCGATCTGGTTCAACCAGGGCGAAGTCTGCTGCGCCGGTTCCCGCCTGCTGGTGCAGGAGGGCATCGCCGAGAAATTTTATGCACGGCTGAAAAAGCGGCTGGAAACCCTCCGGGTTGGCGATCCCCTCGACAAGTCGACCGATATTGGCGCGATTGTTTCCGCCACGCAGGTGAAACGCATCATGGATCTGGTCCGCAAGGGCGTGGAGGAGGGTGGTGAACTCTGGCAGAGTTCCAACCCGCTGCCGGCCACCGGCAGTTACGTCGCGCCCGGCTTCTTCACCGAAGTTGATCAGGCCTCGACGGTCTGTCAGGTGGAAATATTTGGCCCGATCGCTGCGGCAACCACCTTCCGCACGCCGGATGAAGCCGTTTCGCTGGCCAACAACACCCGTTACGGCCTAGCCGCCTCCATCTGGTCGGAAAACATCAATGTCGCGCTTGACCTCGCTGCCCGCGTCAGGGCAGGCGTGGTCTGGATCAACTGCACCAACATGCTCGATGCCGGTGCAGGTTTTGGCGGCTACCGCGAAAGTGGTTTCGGTCGTGAAGGTGCACGCGAAGGGCTTTACGAATATCTGGCGGCAGACTGGGAAAAGAACCTGCCGGTCAACAAGCCCGCTGAAGCCTTCACGCCATCTGCCTTGCCGAACGCTGACAGCAAAATGGCGATCGATGGCCTTGATCGGACCATGAAGAACTATATCGGCGGCAAACAGGCCCGCCCCGATGGTGGCTACAGTTATTCGGTCACCGGCAAGGGCAACGCCGTGATTGGCATGGCCGGAATAGGCAACCGCAAGGACATCCGAAATGCTGTGGAAGCAGCATCCAAGGCAACGGGCTGGAGTTCCGCAACCACCCATAACCGCGCGCAGGTGCTCTATTATCTGGCAGAGAACCTCGATGCGCGTCGCGACGAATTTGTCGCCCGCATTATCGATAGCATGGGTGTCAGCGAAAAGAAGGCAAAGGACGAGTTCGACGCATCTCTCCGCCGTATTTCCCATTACGCCGCCCAGGCTGATAAGTTCGATGGCGCCGTGCACTCCACCAAGTCGCGTCACATCACGCTTGCCATGAACGAACCGTGGGGCATCGTCGGTATCGTTTCCCCAGATGAGGCGCCGCTTCTTTCGCTGGTGTCGCTGGTGCTGCCGGCAATCGCCATGGGCAATCGCGTCGTGGTCATCCCGTCATCGCGACACCCATTGATTGCCGGGGATTTCTATCAAGTGCTGGACACTTCGGATGTGCCCGGCGGGGTCATCAACATTGTCACCGGCGAACGCGATCTGCTTGCAAAGACGCTGGCCGAGCATGATGAGGTTGCAGCAATCTGGTATTTCGGTTCGGCTGATGGAAGCGCGATGGTAGAGCGGGCGTCTGCGGGCAACCTGAAGGCTACCTGGGTCAATAACGGGCGTCAGCCCGATTGGCTTGACCGTACACAAGGGCAGGGCCGTGACTATTTGCGCAGGGCCATACAAGTGAAGAACATCTGGGTGCCCTACGGAGCCTGATCGGCATCTTGGCGGATCAACAACTGACAAGTTTGTCTGCGGAGGCCAGGCGGCCCCCGTAAGGTTTCGAGTGACATTAACTGCGGCGACCGCAACTACGCCCTTTTGCTGTCATTCATCACCGGCGGCTGAACTCATCTGGGCGCATGATGCTCTCGCTTGTGATTGTCTGGGACGACGTAGCAAGTGAATAGCCCCGCGTTTCGTAGACACCCTCGGGTTAGATTTTCTGCTGCCTTTCGAACTCGACGGGCGACAGCATCCCGTTCCTGACGTGTTCGCGTTTCGGGTTGTAGAACATTTCGATGTAGTCGAATACGTCCTGGCGAGCTTCATCGCGAGAGCGGTAGACCCTGCGACGTATCCTCTCCCTCTTCAGAAGATTGAAGAAGCTTTCTGCCACCGCATTGTCATGGCAGTTGCCGCGTCGGCTCATCGAATGAACCAGATTGTGGTGCCTGAGGAACGATACCCAGTCCATGCTGGTAAACTGGGAGCCCTGATCTGAGTGGATCAACACCTTTTCCTTCGGCTTGCGCCTCCATACAGCCATGAGCAAAGCCTGCAACACGACGTCCGTGGTTTGGCGGCTCTGCATCGCCCAGCCGATCACACGACGGGAATAGAGGTCGATGACGACCGCAAGGTAAGCGAAGCCCTCACAGGTTCGGATGTAGGTGATGTCCGTGACCCAGGCCTTGTCCGGAGCAGCGACGTCAAATTGCCGGTCGAGCGTGTTGTCGATAGCGACGGCAGGCCTGCCACCATAAATGCCTGGACGGCGTTTGTAGCCAATCTGCGCCTTTATTCCGGCGAGACGCGTCAGGCGCGCGACCCGGTTCGGGCAGCACATCTCACCCTGATCGAGAAGATCGTCGTGCAGCTTGCGATAACCGTA
>NZ_QKML01000019.1:0-63107 GCF_003208455.1 Rhizobium sp. UGM030330-04 | reverse complement strand
TTCTTGGATTCGGTCTTCAGCCAGGCAGACAACCGATCGGCAAAAGGATCGAGCTTGCTCGGCCGCTCCGGGACCTTGAACTTCGGCTCCACGCCGTCCAGACGCAGGTATTTGCGGATGGTATTCCGGGATAGGCCAGTCCTGCGGCAAATCTCCCGGATCGATAAATGTTCTCGAAAATGCCAGCGTCGGATCACGCTCAATAACGCCATGTCGATCACTCCATAGCCCTCGCTGAAAACATGCGAGGGAAGGTTGGAACATGGGTCAATTCTCAATGGAAATATCACGCCACGCCGGGTCAGTTCTCAGTGGCAATCAACAGGCCAGGCTTTTGACGATCACCGGAAGTTCTGTCTAGGCCGGCTGCCGCCTGCAATGACCTGATGATTGAGCGTATGCACCGGCAGGGGCATCGCGATTCCACATATGCAGACATCTTGAACCGGTCCTAAGCGGTATGAGCCAACGGGAACTCAGTTGACGTAGACTTTGCACTTACGATGTTCTTCCGATCATTGAGTCGGAAGATGTTGGAGGCTGCAATCATGCTGGAAACTGAACGATTGATCCTACGTCGATCACGCAAGGCCGACATTCCCGAGCTATTTGAATTTCTTGGAGACCCTGTTGCAATGCAGCATACCCATCGCGATAAATCGCTTCGGGAGTGCCAGCGACGGGTAATGGTCCATGAGTGGCGAAGACGCCGTGATGGCTGTGCGCCATGGGCGGTGGTGCACCGTGAAGACGGCCGCATCATAGGGTGGGGCGGCCTGTATGAAGACCCTTTTGATCCAGGCTGGGGTTTCGAAATAGGGTATTACTTCCGGCCAGAGGTTTGGGGAAAGGGTTATGCTTCCGAGCTTGTTCGCGCAGCATTGGCTTTTTCAGATCATCAGCTCAAGCTGCCGCAAGTCTGGGCGATGGCGCATCCAGATAATGGCGGCTCGAAAAGAGTTTTGGAGAAGGCCGGTTTCGTGCTGGACCGCCATCTTCCTGATCGAAACCGTTTGTTATTTCGCAGGTTACGCCCGACCGAATTATTATGACTGCAGTCGGTACAAAAAGATAGAAATGGGTTGCTCCGGTGGGACTACAGGCGACCGAAACGGCTCCCGCCAATTCGGAAAAATCAGCGGGAGCCGAGCAAAGGTTCAGTGATTTCCTGAGGTTAAAGAGAAACGACAATCTTGCCGATCTGCTCATTGCTTTCCAGAAAACGGGTTGCCTCCCGGATATCATCGAACGCGAAAGTGCGAGAGATTAGCGGGTCGAGAGCACCGGATCGCAGCCCATCGTTGATGAAGGCCTTCGCGCGGGCAAGGGGCGCGTTGTCGGAGACAATCTCGGTATAGAGATAGCCTTTCAGCGTCAGGCTTTTGCCAAGAACAGCAAATTGCGGGAACGAACCTTCGTCGGCGCTGAGTGCACCGTATTCAAGCAATATGCCACCAACCGCCATGCAATCGGCAAGCTGGGCGATTGCCGGACCGCCGATTGGATCGAATACAACGCGCGCACCTTTGCCATTGGTGATAGCGGCTACGCGCGCGCTGAGGTCTTCTTCTGCCGTCGCAACGACGTGATGCGCGCCCGCGTCAAGCAGGGCTTTCGACTTGGCGCTCGTGCGCGTTGTTGCGATCACGGTGGCGCCGACACTGCGGGCAATTTGAAATGCGGCAATGCCGACACTGCTCGATGCCGCCGAGATGATCACAAATTCGCCGGCAGATAGTCTTGCCTGTTCAATCAGCGCGCCCCACGCCGTCACATATTGCATCCAGGATGCGGCTGCCTGTTCGAATGAGAGATTCTCCGGATGCTTCACGGCGTGACGAGCCGGTACATTGATGAGTTCGCCGTAGGTGCCCCATCGCGCCATGTCGAGGGTAGGGATTACGCTCACAATATCGCCTTCCGCAAAGTCCGCAACTCCACATCCGATGGCCACGATGGTGCCGGCGGCTTCGTAACCGAGCTTCGAGGGAAATTCTGCCTCCTGCAGATATGCATGGCGGCGAAACATCACCTCTGCACGGTTAAGGCCGATGGCTTTGACCGCGATCTGCACCTCGTCATCAGCCGGAACGGAAACTTCGATGTCGTCTATCCGGAGAACGTCGGGCTCGCCATATTCATGGAAACGTACAACTCTCGTCATGCTGCATACTCCTTGCATCTTTGCCCTCACGCCTTTGGAAGCGGCGTGCGTGGTCAGGTGCAATTGGCAACTGGATACGAAAATGAAAATAGGGTAATCCGCAGCATATAGTGTCTAAAAGTATACTGTCGGTGAGGCTGGGATGAACAAGGACAGGGACTACGATGAGGTGCCAGGCTGCACTATGTACGCGGCCCTTAACCTCATTAGCGGTAAATGGAAGGGGATGATCCTTTATCACCTGCTAAAGGGGACCTTGCGCTTTAATGCACTCAAGAGAGAACTTGGCGACTGCTCACAGCGTTTGCTGATCAAACAGCTAAGGGAGCTTGAGGATGACGGCCTCGTGGAGCGGAAGGTATTCGCCGTCATTCCGCCCAAGGTG
The DNA here is from genome assembly GCF_003208455.1 of Rhizobium sp. UGM030330-04. Taxonomy (NCBI): domain Bacteria; kingdom Pseudomonadati; phylum Pseudomonadota; class Alphaproteobacteria; order Hyphomicrobiales; family Rhizobiaceae; genus Rhizobium; species Rhizobium sp. UGM030330-04. The sequence continues at coordinate 60,558 of NZ_QKML01000019.1, read as the reverse complement.
GAGTATTCAATTACCGAGGAAGGCAGGACATTGGCGCCGATACTGCTTGGTTTGCGGGACTGGGGGCATGGATGGCTTACCCGTCGCAATCTGGTGGCGCGCGACGATCATCTGGAATTTGTGCCGTCGAAAACGTCACTTCCGGCATGATCGCCATCGGTGCGATAGCCGGCTATCGGCACCAGACAATCGATAATAGTCGTGGCGCGCGTTTATGGTGCATTGCCGTCATAGCGGTCCTGGAGCAAGAGCGCCGGATGGAAAAAGCGGATTGCCACAATCGCTGCGACGCTTAGATGCGTCGTGCCTTTATCGTGTTCATGACGAAGCTTGTCTCGATGGTGTCAACGCATTTCAGCTTTGCGATCTTGTCCTTGATGAAGCGCTCGTAGTCCTCCAGCCCGCCACACATGACCTTGAGCATGTAATCCTTCGAGCCGGTGACCAGGTGGCATTCGAGAACCTCGTCCCAGTTGAGAACGGCCGCCTCGAACATCCGGATTTCGTCATCGTGCTGGCGGCTGAGGCGGACGGACGCAAGGGCGGTCATGGTCCATCCCTCGATTGCCGGATCGATGATTGCGGAATACCCCTTGATCGCCCCCATCTCCTCCAGCCGCCTAAGCCGCCGCAGACACGCAGATGCCGATAGCCCGACCCGCTCGGCCAGTTCGTTGTTTGTGACCCGCGCATCGGCGGACAATTCCCGGAGTATCCGTTTGTCGATCTGGTCTGCAATTTTCTGCGACATAATTGAAAATTCTCCGCAATATATTGCGCCATCAGACATGTCTGCGCCTTAAAATGCAAGGTATTTTGGCCTGATTGCATGTAACCTGCAGACAGTTCAACGCCAGCTGAGGGATCATCGGAAATGACCGCGCCGCATCCGTCCAAAACCCATATCGGCAACCACGCTCTCCATCCCGAGACCCAGATGCTCAATTACGGATATGATCCGGAATTGTCGGAGGGCGCCGTAAAGCCGCCTGTGTTTCTGACGTCGACTTTCGTCTTCAAGTCGGCCGAAGACGGGCGCGATTTCTTCGATTACGTCTCCGGGCGCAAGGAACCGCCGGAGGGCAGGGGGGCGGGCCTCGTCTATTCGCGTTTCAACCATCCGAACAGCGAGATCGTTGAGGATCGCCTTGCCGTTTATGAACGTACGGAGAGCTGTGCGCTCTTCTCCTCCGGCATGTCCGCCATTTCAACGACGCTTTTCGCCTTCGTCCGGCCCGGCGACACCGTGCTCCATTCCCAGCCCCTATATGGTGGCACGGAGACGCTGCTGGCGAAGACCTTCCATAATTTCGGCGTGTCGGCAGTGGGTTTCGCCGACGGTGTCAGCGAGGCCTCGGTGATGGCTGCGGCAGAGGAGGCGATGGCGAAGGGCCGGGTGTCTGTCATCCTTATCGAAACCCCCGCCAATCCGACAAACAGCATTGTCGACATCGCGATGATGGGCCGTGTCGCTGATGTGATCGGTCAAAAGCAGGGGCACAGGCCGATTATCGCCTGCGACAACACGCTTCTCGGCCCGGTGTTCCAGCGGCCCATCGAGCATGGCGCCGATATTTCGCTCTATTCGCTGACGAAATATGTTGGCGGGCATTCCGACCTCATTGCCGGGGCTGCGCTCGGCCGGAAGGATGTCATGAAGCAGGTGAAGGCGTTGCGCGGAGCGATCGGCACGCAGCTTGATCCGCATTCATGCTGGATGCTTGGCCGCTCCCTTGAGACGCTGCAGATCCGGATGGAGCGGGCGGACAACAACGCCAGGGTCGTGGCTGAATTCCTGAAGGCGCACCCGAAGGTCGAAAGAATCCATTACCTGCCGTTCAGCGATCCGGCCTCCGCCGTGGGCAAGGTATTTGCCGCTCAATGTTCCGGTGCGGGATCGACCTTCTCGTTTGACATCATCGGCGGCCAGGCCGCATCCTTCAAATTCCTCAATGCCCTGACCATATTCAAGCTTGCGGTAAGCCTTGGCGGTACGGAGTCTCTTGCTTCTCATCCGGCAACCATGACGCATTCGGGAGTTCCCGCCGATGTTCGCCAGCGTATCGGTGTGCTGGATTCCACAATCCGGCTGTCAATCGGTATCGAACATCCCGACGATCTTGTCGCTGATCTGGCCCTCTCGTTGGACAAGTCATGACGTGGAGGGAGATGTAGCCCCGAGTGGATGCAAAACCGCGAAATGCCGCGGCAGATTCTCTGCCGCCGCTCAGCCTCGCCTGCCAGCCTGACGCCGACTGTTCTGGCGGGGCCGCAGCCTTCAGATGACGTGGGCATTGTGCAGGGCGGTCAGTACCTCGTTCTTGAGGCTGGCGAGTTGCGGTGATCTTCGGTCACGCGGGCGCGGCACGTCCACCTCTATCCGCTGCTGGATACGACCATCATGGGCGCCCATCATGTATATCCGGTCACCGAGATAGAGCGCTTCATCGATATCGTGGGTGACGAGCAGGAAGGAAATTCCGCGCTGTTCGACGATTTTCAGCACGAGGTCCTGCAATCTCATTCGCGTGAAGGCGTCCACGGCACTGAAGGGTTCATCCAGCAACAATATGCGCGGCCGGGTATAGAGCGCTCTCGCGATAGCTACACGTTGCGCCATGCCACCTGAAAGGGCTTTTGGCAGCGCGCTGGCGTGGCCGCTCAGGCCCACATCGTTGATCAGGCCCTCCACCCGCCGGGCATCATATTTCTTGCCGGCGGCGTAACCTATGTTTTCGGCAACCGTCAGCCAGGGCATCAGGCGGGGCTCCTGAAACACGAAGGCGATGGGCGGCGAGGCCTCATCTTCCTTTGCCTGCTGAACCTTGACCGTGCCTGAAAAGCGCCGATCGAGGCCGGCGGCAATGCGCAGCAAGGTACTTTTCCCACAACCGCTGGGACCAAGAAGAACTGCCGCTTCGCCATCACCGAGCGTCAGCTGGATGTCCTGAAGGATGACCGTGTCGCCGAAAGCTTTTTCGCGCACATCGACATTGAGCAGGCTCATCGCAGACCTCCTCCTTCGTGAAGCGCATAGGTGTCACGCCAGCGCAGGCAGCGCTCCTCGACGATCTTGAAGAGGCTGTCGGAAATCTTGCCCAGCACCGCAAGGCAGATGATGGCGATCATGACGAGATCGGGCCGCGAAAGCTCCCGCCCGTCGGACAGCATGTAGCCGATACCTTCCGAGGCGGCCAGAAGTTCGGCCGCGACGACGCTCAGCCAGGCGAGCGACAGCCCGTAACGCAGGCCCGTGAAGAGATGCGGCAACGAGGCGGGAATGAAAATCCGCCACACCAGCACGGGCAGCGGCTGGCGATACATCTCGCCCACCTCCACCAGCTTGCGGTCCACATTTCTGATGCCGGAAAAGAGGTTGAGATAGACCGGAAAAAACGCGCTTTTGGCGATCAGCACGATTTTCGAGGTCTCGCCGATGCCGAACCAGATCATCAGCAGCGGCACCCATGCAAGGCTCGGAACCGCTCTCAGTGCCTGAAATGTCGGCTCGAGATAACGTTCGGCGGCAATCACCAGACCGACGAGCGAACCGACGACGATGGCGAGCAGGGAGCCGATGACGAAGCCGACGAAGACGCGGGCGGTACTGGCCGCAACATTCGTCCACAGCGGACCTTCCGCAAGCCGCAGGAAGGTGTCGTAAAGTTCGGAAGGCGGCGGCAGCACATAGGGACTGACCCAGCCGAGGCGAACGAAAAGCTCAAGCAGCAGCAGCGACCCGACGGGCACGATCGCGCCGCGCAGGTCGAAACGGCCAAGGAAATTCCCCACCCTTTGCGCAAGCGGCAATCGGGAGGGGAATTGTCCTGCAGTCTGTTTCACGCGCCGGAATTCGCGCGGGTGGGAATTCATGCGCCAAGTGCCTTTTTCGCCGGCGCCGGATCGATCAATGATGACAGGACATTGTCGACATTGACGCCCGGACGCAGAACATCGTCGCCGAGCAGCGGCGTGACGATGCGGATCGAGTTCAGCAGCTCTTCGCCCGGCACGGGGTCCTTCCAGTCGCGCTTTTCGATCGTCAGCTTGGTGATCTTGGGATCGTTACCGGTAACCTGCGTAACGAAATCGATGAATTCGCCGTTGTTTTCACGAATCCATTTCTGCGTCTGCACCCAGACGCCGAGAAGTCTGTCGACCGCTTTCGGGTACTTCGCCAGAAACGCCTCGGAGACGCTGAAGACGCTGCCGTCGCGCCAGCTGCGCTCGTCAAAAATCGCCCGGTCGCCGGCAAGCTCGGCCTGGGATGTGTGCGGATCGATGCCGACCCAGGCATCCACCTGACCCTGCTGAAGTGCGTTGAAACCTTCCGGATGCTGCAGGTTCACGACCTTGAGGTCGTCGATGGACAGCTTGTTCTGGTCAAGCGCGCGCACGAGTGTGAAATAGGGCGCGGTGCCCTTGGTGACCGCAATGGTCTTGCCCTTGAGATCGGCGACGGTCTTGATGGGCGAATCCGGGCGCACCTGAATGATGGAGGAACCGCCCCAGCTCGCCACATAGATCACCTTCAGCGGCACGCCATTGGCGCGCGCGAGAAAGGCGGAAAGGGCAGCCGAGCCGGCAAAATCCGTCGAGCCGACCTTCAGGAATTCGAGCGAATTGTTGCTGCCGCGGGATTGCACCCAGGTAATCTTCGTGCCGACATCCTTGAAAGCCTCCTCAAGCCAGCCCTTGTTCTTTATCAGCAGCGTATGGGAGGAGTAAAATCCCCAGTCCAGCTTCAGCTCGGCAGGAAACTCCTGTGAATTCTGGGCCAGCGCCTTGCCCGTGGCAAGCGGTGCGGCAAGAGCGGCGGCAATGCCGAATTTGAGGATCTGGCGGCGGGAATGTTCAGCCTTCATATTAATTCACCTAATTTATGTATTTTGTGTATTTAAAGGGTATGGGCGGGTGTTTTTGAGGTCAATCCGCCCTTCTGGAACCTCATGCCAAACTTTGCGAGCCGCGTGGAAAATCTCCCTACCGGGAGCGCAATCGGCGCGACGGCGCGTTATTCAGGTGAAAAATCGATTGGCCGGTCGTTGCAGGCCAAGATGATCGCGCAATGTCGGCCCCTCATAGTCCTTGCGGAACAGCCCGCGCCTTTGCAGCTCCGGCACCACCTGCGTCGTGAAGTCGTCCAGGCCGGCGGGCAGGAAAGGGAAGGTGACGTTGAAACCGTCCGAACCCTCCTCATGGAGCCATTGCTCCATTTCGTCAGCGATGGTTTTTGGTGTGCCGACGAAGGCAAGACCCGCATAACCGCCCAGTCGCTGGGCAAGCTGGCGCACCGTCAGGCCCTCGTTTCGGGCAAGTTCGATCACCCTTTCACGGCTGGATTTGCTGGCATTGGTCTCGGGAATATCAGGCAGGGGACTATCGGGATCGAAGCCGGAAACATCGTGGCCGAGCGCAATCGAGAGTGAGGCGATCGCGCTGTCATAATGGACAAGGCTGTCGAGTTTGGCGCGTTTGGCCTTCGCCTCTTCCACGCTGTCGCCGACGAGAACGAAAGCGCCCGGCAGGATGACAATTCCGTCGCGCGAACGGCCCGCCGCGACAGTCCTGTCCTTGACGTCCTTATAAAAAGCCTTGCCCGCCGCAAGCGTGGGTGTTGCCGCAAAAACCACCTCTGCCGTCTCGGCGGCAAGCTGGCGTCCCGGCTCGGACGCTCCGGCCTGCACGATGACGGGCCAACCCTGCACCGGGCGCGCGATGTTGAGCGGTCCGCGCACGGAAAATTCGGGTCCCTTGTGGTCCAGCACATGCATCTTTTCGGGATCGAAGAACAGCCCGCTATCGACATCCCGGATAAAGGCGTTGTCGGAAAAGGAGTCCCAGAGGCCGGTGACGACATCGTAAAATTCCCGCGCGCGGCCATAGCGCTCGGCATGGTCAGGCTGTTGTTCGCGGCCGAAATTCCGGGCGGCGTCGGGATTTGACGTGGTGACGATGTTCCAGCCGGCGCGGCCGTTGCTGAGGTGATCAAGCGAGGCGAAACGCCGGGCGACGTGATAGGGTTCGTCGAATGTGGTGGAGGCGGTGGCGACCAGCCCGATGCGGGAGGTGACGGCGGCGAGCGCCGAAAGCAGGGTGAAGGGCTCGAAGGAGGTGACGGTATGGCTGCGGCGCAGCGCCTCCGTGGGCATGTTCAGCACCGCTAGATGATCGGCCATGAAGAAGGCATCGAACTTCGCGGCTTCCAGCTGTTGTGCGAAACGCGCCAGATGAGCGAAATTGAAATTCGCATCCGGGAAGGCGCCCGGATAACGCCATGCGCCCGTATGGAGACTGACGGGCCGCATGAAGGCGCCGAGATGCAGTTTGCGGTCATTTGCCATTGGGCTCTACTTTCCCGTTGATGGTTTGGTCCGCACGACGCGTTGCTGGTGAATTCGCAGACGCAGGCAGGCCTTCGCTTGTCGCGACGATATCCCTGCCGGGGGATTGGTGCGGCAAAGACTATTCCGATTATGATTCCCGAACCGAAAGATTTTTGCTGAAATTCTGAATTTGGTGGTGATTGCGTCACCCATGCCGGTTTTGTTTCAGTCCCATTGAGCGGGAGAATCGGAAGGCCGAACTTCACTTCTCGCTGCCTGCGCCAAAATTTGCCGAAAATTGCCAATGATTAGAAGAATTTTGCTTTCCGGATCTCCGCTTCTGTGTTTCTTATAATGCTTAAATAGAATTTTTAACGCGCATTAATTCAGAAATAACATGATTGAAGATCACAAAACCGATGCAATGTCCGTGGATGCGGGCGGCTTGCCGGCGCTGGAGGCGAGGCTTGCGCAGGAACTCGCCCTGCTTGAGCGCCCGGCCAGGCCGTGGGTGCCGCGCACCCATCTCAACGGTGTCGAAGTGCTGGATGTCGCTGTCATCGGTGCGGGGCTTTGTGGGCTGACCGCGCTTGCCGCTCTTTCATTTGCCGGGATCGACAATATCCGCGCTTTCGACAGGGCATCGAGCGGGTTGGAAGGGCCGTGGGTGACAAGTGCACGAATGGAAACGCTGCGCACCCGCAAGGAACTGGCCGGGCCGGCGCTCGGCGTACCCTCCCTGACATTCCGCGCGTGGTTCGAGGCGCAGTTCGGCGCGCGCGCCTATGAGGAGATGGCGCTCATACCGCGTGAGGCCTGGATGGCTTACATGGTCTGGTACCGCAATGTGCTGGCGCTGCCGGTGAGCAACGATACGGAACTTGCTGGTCTTGTTCTGCGCGAGGATGGCCTGCTCTCTCTCGATTTTCTGGGGCCGGAAGGTCCAGCAAGGGTTCTGGCGCGTCGGGTGATCCTGGCGACGGGGCTCGATGGTCTCGGTGCGCCGCGCCTGCCGGATGTGGCGAAAACGGTTCCCGCCCGTTTCGTGCGCCACAGCGGCGATGTGTTCGATGTGAGCGCATTGCGTGGCAAGCGTGTCGCGGTGGTCGGTGCCGGGGCTTCGGCGATGGACAATGCAGCCGCGGCACTGGAGGCGGGGGCCGCCCGCGTCGATCTTTTCATTCGCAGGCCTGATATCCCCCGGGTCGAAAAATTCGGCGGTATCGCCAGTCTCGGCATGACTCACGGCTATATCGGCCTGCCCGATGCCGACCGCTGGGCCTTCATGGTCGAGGCAGAGCGCACACAGATCCCGCCGCCGCGCCACAGCGTCCTTCGTGTCTCGCGTCATGACAATGCGTTTTTCCACCTGGGCAGTCCCGTCCTCAGTCTTACGGAGGTGGGCGATGCTATGGAAATCGAGACCCCGAAGGGGCACTATCCAGCCGATCTCATCATTTTCGCCACCGGCTTCGATGTCGATTTCGCCAGGCGGCCGGAATTTGCGGCCCTGAGCGACCGTGTCCTGCTCTGGTGCGACACCTACCAGCCGCCCGCCGGTGAGGAGAATGACGCGCTGGGGTCCTATCCCTATCTCGGGCCGGCCTTCGAATTTCTGCCGAAACCGGATCTTCCAGCTGCCGTGGCGGAGCCGATTTCCCGCATTCATTGCTTCGCTTATCCGGCTGTTCCTTCCCACGGAAAAATCACCAGCGGCATTCCGGCCGTCAGCCAGGGGGCGGAGCGTCTGGCGCAGGGCATCGCCCGGTCTCTCTTCGTCGAAGACCGCGCCCGTCATTTCGAGACTTTCATGAACCACGACACCGCTGAAATCACCGGCGAGGAATGGCGCGACGCGGACGCGCAGGACAGGATCAAGGAGCATGCCAATGGCTGAAGCGGCGCTGAAACTGGAGATATTTTACGGGATTTCTTCGCCATGGGCCTATTTCGGTGCGCCACGGGCTGTGGACGTCGCCCGCACGCATGGTGCCGAAATCGTCCTGCGGCCCATCCGCATCATCGAGGCCAATGGCGGCATTCCGCTACGCAGCCGCCCGGACGCCCGGCAGAGTTATCATGCCGTGGAACTGGACCGGTGGCGGCGTTATCTCGACATGCCGCTCAACCTGACGCCGAAGTTTTACCCCTGCGCCACCATCGAACGCGCCGCGCAGCTCGTCATCGCCGCGCAGAAGGCCGGGCTCGATGCGATCGGCCTGTCCTTCGCCATCCAGCGCGCCTTGTGGAGCGAAGATCGTGACATTGCCGATCCCGAGACGCTCCGCGTCATCGCGCAGGCAGTCCTCGGCTCGGAAGGCGCTGCCCTCGTGCGCGATCCGCAGCCGGAAGACATCGTGGCGGAATGGCAGGGAAATCTGGCAGAGGCCGAACGTCTCGGGATTTTCGGAACGCCGACCTATGTGGTGAACGGCGAACTCTTCTGGGGGCAGGACCGTCTGGAATTCGCAAGCCGCGCCCTTGGGGCGCTCAAGCAGCAGCTTTCACAATCCGCAGTGAGGACATCCGCATGACCGATGCCGCAAAACTCCATAATCAGGCCATCGTCATCGACGGTCTGCAAACCTGTCAGTGGAGCAGGTCGATATTCGATGACATGCGCGCCGGCGGCCTTACCGCCGTCAATGTCTCCAGCGTGATCTGGGAAAATTTTCGCGAGGGCATCGGTTATGTCAGCGAATGGAAGCGTTTCCTGCGGGAAAACGACGACCTGATCCGCCCGGTGCGGACGGTGGCCGATATTCATGCGGCGAAGGCCGAGAACAGGACCGGCATCATCATCGGCTGGCAGAACACCTCGCCACTGGAAGACAAGCTCGATTACGTCGAAATCTTCAAGGATCTCGGCGTCGGCATCATGCAATTGACCTACAACACCCAGAATTATTCCGGTGCCGGGTACCTTGAGGAAAATGACAGCGGCCTGACAGGTTTCGGCCGCGAGGTGCTGGCGGAGATGAACCGCGTCGGCGTGCTCTGCGATCTGAGCCATGTCGGCGACAGAACCACGGCGGATGTCATCGCCCGCTCGCAAGCGCCGGTCTGCATCTCGCATGTGCTGCCGCGGGCGCTGCGCGATGTGAAGCGCAACAAGCCGGATGAACTGTTCAAGGCCTGCGCGGAAAAGGGCGGCATCATCGGCATCAGCCTTTTTGCGCCGGGACTTGCTGCCGGAAACGATGCGACGGTGGAAGATTATCTCGACGCCATGGCCTATGTCATCGATCTCGTCGGCGAGGACCATGTCGGCATCGGCACGGATTTTTCGCAGGAGCGGCCGCGTCCCGGTCCCTGGCAGCTCTGGGCCAACCGCGACAAGGGCACGGCCCGCACGCTGACGGAATTCGCGACGGTCAAGATTTCCAAGCCGAAGGGCATCGAGCGCATCGGCGAGGTGCCCAATATCACCGCCCGCATGCTGGCGCGCGGCTGGAGCGAAACGCTCGTTCTCAAACTTCTCGGCCAGAACTGGCTGCGCGTGCTGGATGCCGCCTGGCGGCCCGCAAACTGACAATATCAAAAACAAACGGAGGCAACTGAAATGAAAAATGCTCATCAGCGCCGCAAGGCCGCTCTCGTCGTCGGCATCGTTGCCGCCGGGATCGCATCGCTCTCGGGCACCGTCTTCGCGCAGGATGCGACGAAGGGCACCGTCAACATCGTCGGCTTCTCCGGCGTCTTTGCCGATAACTACCAGAAATTCATCATCGATGCCTTCAAGGCCAAACATCCGGGCATCGAGGTGAATTATCAGCAGAGCAAGAATTCGGCCGAAACGCTGGCGCTTCTCACCCTTCAGCGCGCCGAGCCGAAGGTCGATGTCGCCCTGATCGACGTTTCGGTGGCGATCAAGGCGAACAAGGAAGAGCTGTTCACCAAGCTTGATCCCGCCAGGGTGCCGAACCTTGCCGAACAGCCGGAATGGGCGCGCATCGATGACGACCGCGCCATCGCGTTTTCACAGGACAATCTCGCCATCCTCTATAATACCGAGGCGGTGAAGGAGCCGCCGACCAGCTGGGCCGATCTCGCCGATCCGAAATACAAGGGCAAGATTGCCGCCAAGCTTTCCGATACGCGCGGCGTCATTCTGCTGCCGATCCTCACCAAGCTGAAGGGCGGCGACTACAAGACCTCCATCGATCCGGGTATCGATTTCCTGAAGGAGATTGCGCCGAGCGTTTCGACCTTCGAGCCCGCACCGGATTGTTATGCGGTGGTGCAGAGCGGCGAAGTCGATCTTTCCATCTGCTGGAACGGCCGCGCGCAATATCTGCACGACACGCAGGGCGGCAAGATCGGGATCGCCCTGCCGAAGGAAGGCTCCATCGGCCAGACGAACACGATCGGTCTGGTTGAAGGCTCCGCCAACAAGGAGGCCGCCGAACTCTTCGTCAATTACGCGCTGAGCGCCGAGGCGCAGGCGACATTCGCCGAAAAGAGCTTCTATGGTCCGGTCAACGGCAAGGTTTCCCTGAGCGAACCCGTTGCCGCCCGCATCTATGGCAGCAAGGAAGCCCAGGCCGCGCAGTCTTCCCTCGACTGGAACTTCGTGGCGGACAAATATTCGGCGTGGATACAGCGGATCAACCGCGAGGTCATCGCGGCGAATTGAGACAGGAAGCAGAGGACGCCATGGCCGATCATCATGTCGAGATCGACAATCTCGTGAAGACCTATCCGGGCGCCCTCAAGCCCTCCGTGGATCACGTCAGCCTTTCCCTGCCGCGCGGGGAAATGCTGGCGCTGCTGGGGCCTTCCGGCTGCGGCAAGACGACGATCCTGCGCATGATCGCCGGCCTCATTCCGGTAACCTCGGGCGAAATCCGGCTGGATGGCCGCGATATTTCCGCAACCCCGGTGCACAGGCGCAATATGGGCATGGTCTTTCAGGCCTATGCCCTGTTCCCGCATATGAATGTCGCCGAAAACATCGCCTTCGGGCTGGAAATGCGCGGCGTTGCGAAGTCGGAGCGCAAGGAGCGGGTGGCGAAGGCGCTCGATCTGGTCAAGCTTTCCGGCTTCGGCGAAAGGCGCGTCTCCCAGCTTTCCGGCGGCCAGCAGCAGCGGGCGGCGATTGCCCGCTCGCTTGTCATCGAACCCGCTCTGCTGCTGTTCGATGAGCCGCTTTCCAATCTCGATGCCAAGCTGCGCGATGAAATGCGCGATGAAATCCGCGATATCCAGAACCGCACCGGTGTCACCAGCATTTTCGTCACCCATGATCAGGATGAGGCCCTTTCGATGGCCGACCGTCTCGCCGTCATGTCCGAAGGCCGGTTGGAGCAGATCGGCACGCCGCGCGAGATTTTCGACCGGCCGAAAACCGATTTCGTCGCTTCCTTCATCGGCGCCGGCTCGTTCCTTACGGGCACCGTGGTTGCGCCGGGCCGTGCGGAGATTCCCGGTCTCGGCTTCCTGCATTTCTCGGGCGCTGTCCCGGTCGGCCAGAAAGCGCGGTTTCTGGTTCGTCCGCATCGCTTTCTCCTTGGCGATGGCGTCAATGCTTTCTCCGGCATTGTCGAGCACGTCACCTATCGCGGGCAGATGCTGACGCTCGGCGTGCGCGCCGGCGATCATCGCCTTCAGGCCGACCTGCCCACCCATGCCGCCACTCTGCCGGCAAAGGGTGAGCGCGTGACGCTTTCCGTTGCGCCCGAGGATGTGACGCTGATCGGGGAGGCGGCCTGATGGCGGCGGCAAGCCATGCTTCCGGCGGCGGCACGTCGCATCGCGGCGTTTTGCTTCTCCTGCTTCTGCCCGGCCTCATCGCACTGCTGACGACGTTTCTGTTGCCGCTTATCTGGCTGGTGCGCGCGTCCTTCGCATCCTCGTCCATGGCCGCCCTTCGCGGCGGCGACTGGACGCTCGAATCCTACAGAACCGTGCTGTTCGACCCGTTTTACTGGAAGATCGCCTGGAACACGCTTTATCTCGGGGTGAATGTCGCCATTTTCGCGGTCGTTCTTTCCTATCCCATCGCGCTTTTCCTCGCCCGCACCCAAAGCCGCTGGCGCGGGGTGCTGACAGCGCTTGCCGTCGCGCCGCTTCTCACCTCCTCGGTGGTGCGTACCTATGGCTGGATGGTCATTCTGGGGGATCGGGGCGTCATCAACACGGCGCTGCAATCCTCCGGGCTGACGGACGGTGTCATACGGCTCACCAATAACTATTTCGGCGCGACCGTCGCGCTGATCGAAATCCTGATGCCCTATGCGATCCTGGCGATGCTGAGCGGTTTCGGCCGGTTGAACACGCAGCTGGAGGAAGCCGCCGCCATGCTCGGCGCGAACCGCCTGCGCGTGTTCACCCGCATCGTGCTGCCGCTTTCGCTGCCCGGCGTTCTCACCGCAGCGCTTCTCGTCTTCGTGCTGGCGATTTCCTCCTTCGTCACGCCGCGCCTGATGGGCGGCGGCCGCGTTTTCGTCATCGGTACGGAGGTTTATAACGAAGCGACGGTGACGCTGAACTGGCCGCTGGCGGCTGCACTTTCGGTGCTGCTGCTCGTGCTGTTCGGCAGCGTGATCGTGATTTATCAGCGCGCCATGCGCGCGCTTGAGACGTGAGGCCGGGCCATGGACACAAAATTCGGACGCCTCGCCCACGCGCTTCTGCTGACACTGCTTTACCTGTTTCTTCTGGCGCCGATCATCGTCGTCCTGATCATTTCCTTCGATACGCGGCAATATCTGGCTTTTCCGCCGGAGAGCCTGTCCTTCGGCTCCTATGCCAAGGTTTTCGCCAATGCCAAATTCATCTCTGCCTTCTGGCGCAGCCTCGGCATCGGCCTGCTTGTCGGTTTCGTCTCGATCTTTGCGGGGCTGCTTCTGTCGCTGGCGCTCTCACGGCACGAATTCCGCGGCAAGGGCGCGATCAATTTCCTCATCCTCGCACCCTTCCTCGTGCCGCATATCGTGCTCGCCGTCGGCGTGATGCTGGTGCTTGGGCCGCTCGGCCTGCTGGACAGCTATACCGGCATTTTCCTCGCGCATCTCGGCATCACCACGCCCTATACGGTGCGCACCATCACCATGAGCCTGATGGCGGTGGATCGCCGTATCGAGGAGGCGGCGCGCGTTCACGGCGCATCGCCCGCCATGGTGCTGTGGCGCATCACCCTGCCGCTGGTCCGGCCCGGCCTCATCGCCGGTGCCGTCATCGCCTTCCTGATTTCTTTCGACGAGGCGACGATCTCGCTTTTCATCGTCTCGGTCAAATCCTCGACGCTGCCGACCGAAATCTACCATTATCTGGAATATTCCACCGATCCGCAGATTGCCGCTCTGTCCGTCATCCTCATCCTGATTTCGGTTGTGGTGGTGGTGGCGGTCGAGCGGCTGATCGGGCTGCGCAAGGTGCTGTGACATGACGATGGTGAAAGTGGCAGCCGGTACATTGCGGGGCAGTCTGGAAAACGGAATTCACGCCTTTCTCGGTGTGCCCTATGCCGCGCCCGTCACGTCCGAACGCCGCTTCGAAGCGCCGCAGCCCGTGTCGCCATGGCAGGGCGTGCGGGACGCGACCCGGCTTGGCCCAGTCTGTCCGCAAATTCCCACTTACGGCCCGGTGGGCGCTGCCGCGACCTCGAAACTGGCCTTCGGCGAGGATTTCCTCACCGTCAATATCCGCACGCCCGATCCGGCGGGCAGGGCGCCGGTGCTGTTCTGGATCCATGGCGGCGGTTATGCGGTCGGTTCGGCCAATGAACCGGTGCTGCAGAGCGGCGCTTTCGCGGCCAGCGGCATTGTCGAGGTCACGGTCAATTACCGCCTGGGTGCGCTCGGTTTCCTTCATGTCGAAGGCAAGCCCGACAATCGCGGTCTGCTCGATCTTGTCGCAGCACTCGGATGGGTGCGCGACAATGTTGCCGCCTTCGGAGGTGATCCCGATCGGGTGACGCTGGCGGGGCGCTCGGCGGGCGGCTTCGCGGTCGCGACGCTGATGGCCATGCCGCAAGCCCAGGGGCTTTTCCATCGGGCCATGCCGCAAAGCGGGGCAAGTACGGGGGTCGCCTGCATGGAGGATGCCGGGAAGCTGAGGCAGCGGTTTCTGGCGGTTGCCAATACCGGCGATGCCGCGCTTGAGGCCCTGCCCATGCACCGGCTGCTCGAAATCCAGCGCGATCTCTGCAACCAGTCCTATGAACAGCACGATTTTGCCCGAGACGGAGCGGCGTCGATGCTCGGTGTGCCTTTTGTTCCGGTCATCGATGGCGTGAGCCTGCCGGAACATCCTGAAACCGCCGCGCATATGGGGCGCACCGCCGCCGTGCCGATGATGATCGGCTGTACGACGGGGGAATATGTCACCCACGGGACAGCGCAGCCAGAGATGGATTTCGTGCTCTGTGCGGAGCTTCTGCATGAACGCGTGCTGCCCTGCGGTTTTAGCGGTTCCGGCATTGTCGAACGTTATCGCCGCATCCTGCCGAACCATAGTCCTCGCGGCATATGGCGGGCGGTGGCCGGCGATCTGGTCTTCCAGCTTCCAGCCATTCGTTTTGCCAAGCTGCATGCCCGTTTCAATCCTGTCTATAAATATCTCTACGGCTCGCTGGGTGCCGATGAACTGGGCGCGCCACACGGGGCGGAGGTTGGCCCGGTCTGGTATCGCGGTGGCTTCGACTGCCGCGAGTTGCCTCAGCGTCAGCGGGTGGCGGACGCGGGTTTTGCAACAGCGATCCACGATCTGTGGGCCTCATTTATAAAGGATGAGCGGCCCGCCGCTCCGAATGGTGAGTGGCCGCTTTATCGTGCCGAAAAACCAATGGTTCTGCGAGCGGGTCCGGTGGGGTTTGGCGTTACTATCGACCCCTTTGACGGGCGTGAGGCGCTTTGGCTGGAGACCGGCGAACCGGCTGGCCATTGAGATCGCGGGCCGGTATAGCGCGTTGATGATACGGAAGAAGCACATGTCTCGGGGCGGAGTGGAAAATGGTATCTGACTATCTCGATACACGGCAGCTCGAAGCTTTCGTGGCCGTGGTTTCGATCGGTAGCATAACGGGAGCGGCAAAGGCGCTGGGCAAGTCTCAACCCGTCGTGACGCGTCTCATTCAGGACCTTGAAAGCGAAATCGGGTTTGCGCTGCTGCATCGCAATGGCCCCCGCATCAACCCCACCGAAAAGGGCGTGGCTTTTTTTGCCCAGGCGGAACTGTTCCTCGGGGGCCTTAGAACAATCAGCGAAAGCGCGAGGCGCATTCAGGCCGCGCGTCGCACAGCCATCGAGGTGGCAGCCATCCCGGCGATTGCATCCAGCCTTTTGCCAAGGGCGCTGGCCGCCTTGCCGGTGGACCGGTTTCCCGATCATGTGCATCTGCAAAGCATCTCCTCGGAAAATGTCGTTCAGGCCGTTATGGCGGGCACGGCGGATCTGGGCGCGGTCAGCCTTCCGCTCGATAATCCCGGCATTGACATCCACTGGCTGGGCGAAGTACCGTGCGTGGCCGTGGTGGCGCAGGATCATCCCCTGGCGCAAAAGGCGATGATTTCCGCGGAAGACCTTGCCGGGAACCGGCTTATCGCTTCAGCAAACCCCTTCCGCCTCCGCATGCGGATTAACAATGTACTCTCCAGTCTCGGCGTAGACCTTTCGTCCGTGATCGACAGCAACGCCACCTATGTTTCCCTCTCGCTGGCGCGCATGGGGATCGGTGTCGCAATAGTCGAATCGATCACCCTCTGGGGTCTGCCGGTGGAGGGTGTCCGCGTTCTGCCTCTCTCATTCCACATACCGTTCCAGTGGGGCCTCGTAACGGCGGCTGGCCGGCCGGTCATCTTCGAAGTGGAGCAACTGGTGGCCACAGCCAGACGAATGGCGGCAGATATTCCGCATGCGGTGGTGTACGACAAAATCTCGCAGGTCCAATTGTTCGACTGAATTTTCTTGGATAATTGACGCGGCCGGTCGCGCGTGATGCCGAAGGAGCGTTGCTCCCAGCTTCAGCGTTGATCAGAATATTTCCAAGACCGTATCTCGTACTGCGAGATCACCAGCAATGTCGCCTCGCCGATGTTGCTGGTCGCGACCCTCCCTTCCGCTCCGATCTGAATGGCAATGGTCAATTCCGGGCATGAGGCTCCCGACGTTGCGTTGAAACGCAGCCTTGCAAGACTACCTTCCCCAAAGTCGGGTCACTTTGGAACATGCATCTTTTGAAGCCATGAAATGGATGGGAATTACAAATTGACTGCCAATGAGGCAGGCCATGAACATATTGGGCGTATGCGGCGGTGTAAAACAACTGTCCCGCACGGCACGCGTGGGTCTCGGATATCATGGCTTCGATCGAGAGGCGTGCAGACGTCGCCGTGGATACGATAGATCTGGCTGTAGCGGCACGATATCCCTTTGAGTACTGGCTGGAGAGGCCGTCACCGCATCTCTTTTTGATTGTTTTCAACGAGGTCCAGCGTTGGTCTTCGCTACGCCACTTTCAAAATGTATTTTTAAATTGCACCTAATGTGTACTTTAAGTACACAATCGCTTGACGTTCCGTTTTCCCCGTGCAATCTTCGCTTCATCAACATCAGGAAGCTCGGAGTTACGCGATGGCGAAGACCGTTAAGAGCAGTCTCTATGAGGATCTGAAGCGGCAGATTCTGACGATGGAGCTCGATCCGGACGCGGATCTCGATGAAGTGTCCCTGAGCGAACATTACGGCCTGTCCCGGACGCCGGTGCGTGACATTTTTCGTCGGCTGGCCGGCGAGGGATATATCGATATTCGTGAGAACCGGGGCGCGCGTGTCATCCCGATGAACCACACGACGCTTCGCAACTTCTTCCAGGTCGCGCCGATGATTTATGCCGCGATCGGGCGGTTGGCGGTGCAGAATTTCAAGCCGGTCCAGCTTGCCGACCTGAAGGAGACCCAGGAGCGGTTCCGCAAAGCCAGCGGCGACGAGGATGCGCTGGGCATGGTTCTGCAGAACAATCGCTTCCACGAGATTTTCGGCGAAATGTCGGCCAACGCCTATCTTCAGCCGAGCCTTGGCCGTCTTCTCATCGATCACGCGCGCATCGGTCACACATTCTTTCGGCCCCGGAATCAGGACATGAAACGGCGCCTGCAATTGGCGGTCGAACATCATGACAGTTTCATCGAGGCACTCAGCGCTCACGACGAGGATGCAGTCGTCGACCTCGTTTTCGAACATTGGGAGCTGTCGCGCGAGAACATGGAAATGTTCATCGCGCCGCAGGGGATCAAGGCCGATGCGGTTCTCGGTGGTCCGACCATGCAATCACTGGAGAAGTCATCGTGAAGTTTGAGGGGATTTACACGCCGGCGATAACGCCGCTCGACGAAAGTGGACAGATCGACCGGAAAGCATTTGCCGCGGTTCTGGAATCGCTGATCGAAGCGGGCGTTCACGGCATCATTGTCGGCGGTTCCACCGGTGAATATTATGCCCAGACAAGTCAGGAGCGCTTCGAGCTTGCGGCCCACGCCAAGCAGGTCATCGGCGCCCGGCTGCCTCTGATCATCGGGACCGGCGCGACGCGGACGGAAGATTCCGTTGAATATGCCAAGGCGGCCAAAGAGATCGGCGCCGATGCAATTCTGGTTTCGACCCCACCCTACGCGCTGCCGACCGAGCGCGAGAACGCGGTTCACGCGCTTGCCGTCGACCGCGCCGCCAATCTGCCGATCATGCTCTACAATTATCCGGCACGCATGGGCGTGATGATGGGTGAGGAATATTTCTCGCGCGTCGGCAAGTCCCGGAATGTCGTCGCCATCAAGGAAAGCTCCGGCGAGATGGCGAACCTTCATCTGCTTGCCCGGAAGTTCCCGCATATCGCCCTGTCCTGCGGCTGGGACGATCAGGCGCTGGAATTCTTCGCCTGGGGCGCGAGAAGCTGGGTCTGCGCCGGCTCGAATTTCCTGCCGAAAGAACATGTCGCGCTCTATGAGGCCTGCGTCATCGAAAAGAATTTCGACAAGGGGCGGGCGATCATGACCGCAATGCTGCCGCTCATGGATTTCCTTGAATGTGGCAAATTCGTTCAGTCGATCAAGCATGGTTGCGAGATCATTGGCCTCAAGTCGGGGCCGGTTCGCGCCCCGCTGCGTCCGCTCAATTCCGAAGAAAAACGAACCCTAGAAACGGTTGTCGCCACGCTGAAGCGCACCGTCGGCCAGATCACGTCGGGAGCCAATCGTCATGCATGAACCGTTGACCGCCGCCGAATACAAGGCGATTGCCGCCGATCTCCAGTTTCCGACGGGCGCTTTTATCGATGGCGCATTCCGTCCGGCCAGTTCCGGCAAGACATTCAAGACCAAGAACCCGGCAAACGGCGAAACGCTTGCAAAGATTGCGGCATGCGACAGCACGGATGTCGATCTCGCGGTTCTCAAGGCACGCGATGCATTCGATGACGGTCGCTGGCGTCTGCAACATCCGGGCGAGCGCAAGACCGTACTCCTCAGGCTCGCAAAGCTTATCGAAGAGAACCGTCACGAGCTGGCGGTCATGGAAAGTCTCGATAGTGGCAAGCCGGTGCGCGAGTGCCAGACGGTCGATATTCCCGACACCATTCATACGTTGCGCTGGCACGCCGAGCTGATCGACAAGCTCTACGACAACACTGCCCCTGTCGGCTCCAATGCGCTGACCATGATCCTGCGCGAGCCGATCGGCGTCGTTGGATGTGTATTGCCATGGAACTTCCCGCTGCTGATGCTGGCCTGGAAGATCGGCCCGGCGCTGGCCGCCGGTTGTTCCGTCGTCGTCAAGCCGGCGGAAGACACGACACTCACCACGCTTCGGGTTGCGGAACTCGCGCATGAAGCCGGAATTCCGGCCGGTGTTTTCAATGTCGTCACCGGCAGCGGCAAGGATGTGGGCGAACCTCTCGGCATGCATATGGATGTCGACATGGTCGCTTTCACGGGTTCGACACCGACCGGGCGCCGCTTTCTGCGTTATGCCGCCGATTCCAACCTCAAGAAGGTCGTTCTCGAATGCGGAGGCAAGAACCCGGCCGTCGTTCTCGATGATGCCGAGGACCTTGATCTGGTTGCCGAGCAGGTCGTCAACGGCGCCTTCTGGAACATGGGCGAAAATTGCTCGGCCACCTCGCGCCTGATCGTCCATTCGAAGGTCAAGGACGATCTTCTGAACAGGATCGGCGCTTATCTGCGGGAGTGGAAAACAGGCGACCCGCTTGATCCGGAAAACCGCATCGGCGCGCTGGTCAACAAGGCGCATTTCGACAAGGTGACCTCGTTCCTTGAGGACGCCAGGGCGGAGAAACTCTCGGTCGTCCATGGCGGCGATACACAGAATGGCGCCTTTGTGGAGCCGACCGTTGTTGATGGCGTTACGCCGAAAAGCCGGCTGTTCCAGGAGGAAATCTTCGGTCCGATCCTGTCTGTGACGACGTTCAACACGCTGGCCGAGGCTGTCGCGCTCGCCAACGACACCAATTACGGACTGACGGCCTCGGTCTATACCGGCAGTCTGCGGCACGCCATAAAGCTGTCGCGTGAAATCCGTGCCGGCGTCGTCACCGTCAACTGCTTCGGGGAAGGTGACGCCAGCACGCCATTTGGTGGCTACAAGGAATCCGGTTTCGGTGGTCGCGACAAGTCGATCTTCGCCCATGACAATTACTGCGAGCTGAAAACGATCTGGATCGATGTTTCCGAGCGCTCCGTGGACGAGACGGTCAGATGACAACAGGAACCGTGAGACGTCTTCCAGTCGAAAACGGCGTCTCCGGTTGGGAGGCGATCAGCCAGCGCCCTTTCCCGCTTAAAAAGCTTGAAAGCGCCGTATCGGCAGATTGGCTGGTTATCGGCGCGGGTTTTGCCGGCCTTTCGGCGGCCCGGCGTCTGCAGGCGCTTCGCCCCGGTGAAAAAATCGTGCTGGTGGATGCGGGTGAAATCGGCAAGGGCACGTCAGGCCGTAATTCCGGTTTCATGATCGATGTTCCGCATAATCTTTCCGCAAGCGAATATTCCAGCGGCGGAGCCGAGGCGACGCGGGTGGAGATGGCGCAGAACCGCTTTGCCATCGCTTTCGCGAAAGACGCGGCGCAGGACTATGGAATGTCGCGCGAGACCTTCGATCCGGCCGGCAAGACCAATGCGGCGGCCACCCGGCGCGGCATGAAGCTGAACGAGAATTTTGGCCAGTCGCTGAAGGCGGCCGGTGAGAAACACCTGTTTCTCGACGCACAGGAAATGCGGGAACTTACCGGGTCAAGCTATTATCTCGGCGGGCTCTATACGCCGGGAACAGTGCTGATCCAGCCCGCCGATTATGTGCGCCAGTTCGCCGCCGGCCTTGCGGACAAGATCGAGATTTTCGAACGCTCGCCAGTCACATCGCTTACACGGAAGGATGGACGTTGGACTGCTTCGTCTCCTGCCGGATCGGTCAGTGCCACAAAGGTTATTCTCGGCGTCAACGGACATATCGACGATTTCGGCCATTTCGGCGGCCGGCTGATGCATATCTTCGCCTATGCCTCGATGACGGCCGGCTTCCCCGCTGGTGCGTCCGGCTCTTCGGCTTCCGGCCGGGATCGCTGGGCGCTGCTTCCCGCAGACGCGATGGGAGCAACCATTCGCAAGATTACCACCAATGGCGTTTCGCGGATCGTCATCCGCACGAAGTACACCTACGAGACGAAGGTTGCCGTTGGTGAGCACCGGATGGCCAGGATGAAAGAGGAACATCGCCGTTCGCTCGATGCCCGTTTCCCGGAACTGGCGCAGATCGGTTTCGAGCATAGCTGGGCCGGGCGTCTCTGCCTCAGCCGCAACCATGCGCCCGCCTTCGGCGAGGTGGAGGAGGGGCTGTTCTCCGCCTGCTGCGAGAACGGTCTTGGAACGGTAAAAAGCACTCTGGCCGGTATCATGGCCGCCGATCTTGCGACCGGGACGACATCCCCGGAACTCAGCCGATACATGGATCACCCGCAGCCTTCGCGAATACCGCCCGAGCCGTTTGCATGGCTGGGCATCAATGGCGTGATCCGATTGCAGGAATTGCGTGCAGGCCGCGAGGGGTGAACCTTCGCCGCGCAATAAGAGGCACGCGCCGGGCGCGGCTTCAATAAAGATGGGAACAAGAAACCAGGAGTAAGAGCGATGAAGACGATGTGGAAGGCGCTTTGCGCCGCCGCCATGATTGGAATGAGCATGCTTCCCGCCCGTGCGGAAGAAAAGACCATCAACATGGGCACGTTGTCCTGGGAGGATCTGACACCTATTACCGGTATCACCAAAAAGGTCCTTGAAGATTCCGGTTATACCGTGAAGGTCACCGAATTCTCCGAATGGGGCATCGCTTACGCCGCTCTCGCAAAGGGCGACATTCAGGTTCTGGCCTCGCAGACCGACTATGTGGCCCAGGATTACTGGAACAAGAACAAGAACCGCCTCGAGAAGATCTCGCCGGTTTCGCACGGTCTTTATCAGGGCATCGCGGTTCCGAAATACGTGCCGATCGACAGCCTCGAACAGCTCAATGAGAACAGCGACAAGTTCAGCGGCAAGATCATCGGTATCGAGCCGGGCTCCGGCCTGATGAAGGACGCGTCGAACGCCGTCAAGGACTACGGCATCAAGCTGCAATTGGTGGAAGGCAGCACCGCGGCCATGACGGCGGCGCTGAAGTCGGCCTATGACCGCAAGGAATGGATCGCGGTGACGGTCTGGGAACCGTCATGGATGGTCCAGAAATATGAAGTGAAATATCTCAAGGATCCGAAGGGCGTCTTCCCGCCGCCGCAGGGATATTACTGGATCGGCCAGAAGGGTTTCTCCGCCGATAATCCGCATGCCCGCGAAGTCATGGCCAGCGTCTACGTGCCGATTGCCGATATCACCGCGATCAATGGTGCGGTCAAAGACGGCAAGACCATGGACCAGGCCGTGCAGGACTGGATCGGCGCCCATGCCGACCTGATCAAGCGTTGGGAAAATATCAAGAAGAACTGATCGCGCAATGGCCGCCCGGCACCGGTCGGGCGGCTTTTGTCAAAGCAACCAGAGAAGCCAGCGTAATTGGCTCAAGGGAACCGCCATGAAAATCGACGCTGCTCAATCGAGCGAAATCCTGATCGACTGCCAGTCTCTCTGGAAGGTCTTCGGCGACAAGACGGGCGCCGCGATGCGATCGATTGCCGAACGCGGGCTTGGCAAGAAGGAAGTGTTACAGCAATTCAACTGCGTTGTCGGTGTGAACAATGCCAGCCTGCAGGTTCGGCGCGGCGAAATCTTCTGCATCATGGGCCTTTCAGGCAGTGGCAAGTCGACGCTGATCCGCATGCTGAACAAGCTCATTACGCCCAGCGCCGGCAAGGTGCTGGTCAAGGGACGGGACGTCGCTGCCCTGTCGCCGCCCGATCTGCGTGAAATGCGGGCGAAGAATATCGGTATGGTGTTTCAGAACGTAGCACTCCTGCCGCATCGAACGGTCCTTGAAAACGCTGCCTTCGGCCTTGAAGTTCAGGGCATATCAAAGACCGAGCGCAACAGCACGGCAAAGCAGGCTCTGGAGAAGGTTGGTCTGGCCGACTGGCTTGAGCGGTACCCGGCGGAACTGTCCGGCGGAATGCAGCAGCGTGTCGGTCTCGCGCGCGCTTTGGCTTCCGATCCCGAAATCATTCTCATGGACGAGCCCTTCAGCGCGCTTGACCCGCTGATCAGGCGGCAGCTGCAGGACGAATTCCGCCAGCTGACAAAGCAGCTCGGCAAGTCCGCAGTATTCATCACCCATGATCTCGATGAGGCGATCCGCATCGGCGACCGCATCGCGATCATGAAAGACGGTGCGATCATTCAGACCGGGACTGCCGAAGACATCATTCTCAATCCGGCGGATGATTATGTTGCGGAATTCGTGGCCGGTATTTCCCGTCTCCATCTGATCAAGGCGCATTCGGTCATGCACAGTGTCAGCGACTACAGGAAGGACCAACCGAATTCGGACCTTTCGACGCTGGTACGCACGACGCCGGACGCCGACATCGATGAGCTGATCTCGCTGACGATGCAGTCGGAACGCGATGCGATCGCCGTGGTCGATAACGAGCAGGTTGTCGGCATCGTCACCCCCCGCAGTCTCCTCATGGGCGTCAAGGGTTCCTCCAACAACGACCGCGCGGCGGCGTGATCTTTAGCTGGAGCTTCGTGAAATGGACACTTCAGGCTTCACAGACGCCTTCGATGAATGGACGGATGCAACGCTGGAATGGGCGAGCGAGAATGGCGAATCCCTTTTCGACTATGTCCGGCTGGTTCTCGAAGGTCTCTATAATGGTATTCTCTGGCTGCTGGAGCTGCCGCCTTTTTATCTGGTGGCGGTCATCGTGGCGCTGGTAGGCTGGCGGCTTGTCAATCGCTGGTTCGCGGTTCTGAGCGGCCTCGCTCTTGTTCTCTGTTACGCGATGGGTCTCTGGCCGGAAACCATGAGCACGCTGGCGCTGGTGCTGACCGCCACCGTGCTGGCGCTGGCCATCGGTATTCCGATCGGCATTGCGGCGGGTTTCTTCACCGCGCTCGACAGGTTCATGGAGCCGGGGCTGGACCTGATCCAGACATTGCCGCCCTATATTTATCTGCTGCCGGCCATTGCGCTTCTCGGATATGGCCCCGCCACGGCGCTGATCGCCACCGTTGTCGTCGCCATTCCCCCTGCGATCCGCCTGACCTCGCTCGGCATCAGAATGACACCAAACGAGTTTCTCGAGCTGGGCGAGGCAATCGGCATGACGCCGCGCAAGATGTTCTTCAAGATCCGCCTGCCGTTTGCGCTTCCGAGCATCATGGCCGGTGTCAACCAGAGCCTGATGATGGCCTTCGGCATGGTGGTGATCGCGGGCATCGTCGGTTCCGGCGGGCTTGGCGAGACGATCTATGGATCAATCCGTACGCTGGATATCGCCACATCGATCAACGGTGCGATTGCAATCGTCGTCCTGACGATGGTGCTTGATCGCATTACCCAGAGTGCCGCCCGTATCGGGGCAGGGAGGAAGTGATGGCTGATACAACCCTGCAGTTTTCACCCGGTGCCTTCCTGGCTCCGGCCGTCGACTGGCTCAACACCAACCTGCATCCGCTTTTTGCGGCAATTGGCTATGTGGTGGAGGCCGTCCTTTCGGCCCTTGAGGCGACGCTGCTTTCGGTACCGCCTTATGCGTTGATCGTGATTGTTTTTATCGCCGCGTTTTTTGCCGTCAGCGTCAGGGCGGCGATCCTTGCCGGCCTGTGTCTCGGTTTCTGCCTGCTCGTAGGTCTGTGGACGGCGTCGATGCAGACGGTGGCGCTGGTCACCGTCGCCGTCCTGATCTCGGTCACGATCGCATTTCCGATCGGCGTCCTGTGCTCCCGGCACAAGACGCTGGAAGCAATCGTCCGCCCGGTTCTCGACGTCATGCAGACGGTGCCGCCCTGGGTCTATCTGATCCCGGCGGTGATGATCTTCAGCCTCGGGCGCGTGCCGGCGATCATCGCGACGATTGTTTACGGTATCCCACCCATGCTGCGATTGACGACATTGGCTTTCAATCAGGTGCCGCGGGAATTCCTGGAGCTCGGGAGCGCCATCGGCGCTCATCCCCGCTCGGTGCTGTGGAAGATCGAAATTCCGCTCGCCAGACAGACGCTTCTCGTCGGGCTCAACCAGTGCATCCTTCTATCTCTGGCCATGGTGGTGCTTGCCGGTCTTGTCGGAGCGGGGGGGCTCGGCGCGGAAGTCACACGTGGTTTGACGCGAATGGAAATGGGTCTTGGCCTGCGTGCCGGCCTTGCGATTGTCGCCGTCGCACTTCTTCTCGATCGGCTGAGCCGCGGTCTGCTTGATCGTAACACGGTCGTGAGACCCGCACTGGATTGAGGAAAGCCCGTGAGACATTCGTTCTTTTGCATCGATGCCCATACCTGCGGAAATCCGGTCCGCCTCGTCGCAGCCGGTGGACCGATACTGCCGCATCTTCCAATGGGCGAGCGGCGGGAAATCTTCATTCGCGAGCATGACTGGGTCCGTCGGGCGCTGATGTTCGAGCCGAGGGGGCACGACATCATGTCGGGCGCCATCATCTATCCCGCGCATCGCGCCGATTGTGATTTCGCCGTCCTTTTCATTGAGGTCAGCGGCTGCCTGCCGATGTGCGGTGCCGGAACGATCGGGGTCGTCACCGCCGCCATTGAAGAAGGTCTGGTGAAACCTCGCACGCCGGGTGTCGTTGCAATCGAGACGCCCGCCGGCAGGGTCGATGTCACCTACACGATGAAGGATGGTTTCGTTGATGCGGTCCGGCTCCATAATGTCGCGAGCTACCTTCACCAAAGCGACATCGAGGTCGATGTCCCCGGTATCGGCCGGCTTGTCGTCGATATCGCTTATGGCGGCAATTTTTACGCCGTCATCGAGCCCCAGAAACACTGGGAAGGCTTCGAAGGAATGACCGCATCGCAAATTATCGAATACAGCCAGAAGCTTCGTCATTCTCTCAAGAGTGTTTGCGATCCCGTCCACCCCGATGACGAGCGCATCAGGGGCGTGCATCACGCCATCTGGTGTGATGTGCCTGTCGATAGCGGTGCCGATGGCCGGTCGGCGGTGTTTTATGGCGACAAGGCGATTGACAGATCTCCGGGCGGCACCGGCACATCCGCACGCTTGGCGCAGCTCCATGGAAAAGGACGCCTGCCGGTCGGTTCAACCTATAGAAACGAGAGCATCATCGGCACGATCTTCGAAGGGCGTGTCGAAAGCGCCGCAAATATCGGTCCCTTTGAAGGGATAATCCCAAGCATTGGCGCCTGGGCTCGCGTCATCGGACACAACACGATCTATGTCGATGATCGCGACCCGCTCGCCCACGGGTTTCAGATTTCGTGAATGGGTGAGGCAACGGCGAGGAGAGCGAGGCGATGCGTCCGGAACAGCACAAAGAGGGTGAGGCAACGGACCAGACAAACCGGCTCAAGGTTGGCTTCGTGCTGGCGCGCTCATTCACGCTGTCTGCCTTTGCGATGTTCGTCGATACCCTGCGCCTTGCGAGCGACGAGCAGGATCGCTCGGGACGGGTGAAGGCGGACTGGCAGGTGCTGGGCAGTACCCGCCATCTCATCGTCTCAAGCTGCGGCGTGCAGGTTGCCCCAACATCGGATTTTGTCGATCCCGCCCGGTTCGATTATATCGCCGTCATCGGCGGATTGCTGAACAGGGAAGATCCCGTCGATCATGAGACGATAGGGTTTTTAAAGCTTGCCGATGCGAGGAAGGTTCCCTTGCTCGGTATCTGCACCGGCACCTTCATTCTGGCTGAAGCGGGGTTGATGAAGAACCACGACGTCTGCGTGAGCTGGCTTCATGCCAAGGCGTTCAGGGAGCGGTTTCCGGGGCTGTCAGTCCGGCCGGACAGGATTTTCAATCTCGACAGACGCCGGGGTTCCTGCGCCGGAGGCAGCAGTGCCGCCGATATGGCGGCAGCTCTCGTCCGGCGCCACATCAGCCCCGATGCGGAGCGAAACGCCCTTGAAGTGTTGCAGATCGAGAAGGCGCGCTCCCATCTGGAAATCCAGCCAAGAAGACCGCTTTACGAGGAGTACAGTGACACGCGTCTCAGGGCGGTCATGATCATGATGGAGCAGCATCTGGACGGCGATATGCCGATTGCTCAGCTTGCGGCATTCGTGGGGGTGACGCGCAGGCAGCTGGAGCGGATATTCGAGAAGGAGGCGGGCATTTCGCCGGCGCGGGCTTATGTGCGGGTGCGCCTTGAGCGTGCCAAGGTGCTTCTCACGCAGACGAAATTGCCACTGACCGATATTGCGCTCGATCTCGGCTTTCACACGGCCTCGCAATTCACACGCTCATTCAAGAAGGAATTCGGGCAGACCCCGTCACACCTGCGTTCCACTTTTCTGGGCGCGCGCTGATTCCGTGCGTCAGAAGCGCCGATGATCGATATTACCGGGGGCTTGCAAGAACGGGAGACGGCATCCTTGTGTGTGATGCCGTTCAACCCATGCCGGTGTTTAGCGGTCGATGACAAGATCGCTAAGCGGCCGCGAGCAGCAAGGCAAAAACATTCCGGCGTCGATCTCGCGTTGCCTTATCCCGCCATTGTGGTTCATGTCGACGGTGCCGGACACCAGCTTTGATTTGCATGTGCCGCAGACGCCGTTGGAGCAGGACGAGGGCAGGCGAACCCCGGACTTTTTTGCTGACGACAAAACGGTCTGGTCGCTTCCCACTTCAATGTTTCGGCCCTGCTTCTGAAATTCAACCTGCCATACCCTGCTCGCTGCGGCCTCCCCTGCTGGAAGCCTCGTTTCATCGATCACCGCCGCGTCGAAGCTCTCCTCGATATAGTTTTGCGCTGGAACCCCGAGCGCCGATGAAATCGAACGGGCTGCCGCCATGAAAGGCGCCGGGCCGCAGCACATGACGGTCCGATCAGCAATATCGGGTACGGCAAGCTTCATGAATTCGGCTGTGATGCGGCCGGTGAGGCCCGGCCATGACGGCTCTCCAAGCACTGTTTCAGGAAGAAATTGCAGACGCAGCCCCTTCATTCGAGCGGCAAGACAGTTCAGTTCATCGCGGAATATCAGATCGAGCGGCGTCCGCGCCGCGTGCATGAAGACGACATCTGCGGGTTCACAGCAATCCGCGAGGTCGCGAAGGATCGACATCACCGGGGTTATTCCCAAACCGCCGGAGAGAAGAAGCAGTTTGGAAGAGACGGCATGCGGGCGGATGAATTGCCCAAGCGGGCCTTGCGCGCTGACCGTCATGCCCCTGGCCAGATTGTCGTGAAGCCAGTTCGATACCCGACCGTTCGCCACGCGCTTGACCGTGACGCTGAAAGCATTCGACCGGTGGGGGGATGACGAGATGCTGTAGCAGCGCGCTTCGGCATCGTTCCCCATCGGAAAATCGAAGAGAAAATACTGGCCGCCTTCGAAATCGAACCGCTTTCCATGCGGGGATGCGAAGGTGAAACTCTTCACATCATGGGTTTCCTGATGAACGTCGATGCAGACAAGCGTGTCGTCATGCTCCGGATCCCACACGCCGCGATCTGCAACCGCACCGCTTTTCCTTGTTGCGAGATCAATATCCATTGGCGCGCATCCGGTCGATGTACCACGTCGCGAACTTGTCGAGATTGGTTTCGGAAAAACGGGAATAGGGGCCGGGCCGGTAGGCGGGATCAAGGGCGCCGGCATGGGAGCGGGCGACCAGATCCGCATCCTGATCGGTGGTCGCGATCCACACATCGGTCAGCTTGTCGAGATCATAGTCGACGCCTTCAATGGCATCCTTGTGAACCAGCCACTTCGTGCGCACGAGGGTTTTTCCGGCCGAGAGCGGAATGACGATTGCAACAACCGCATGGTCTCCCATGAAGTGGTTCCAGGAATTGTGTCCCCAGAGATGTGTGTCGCCCAGATCCTTCCGGGTCATATGGCCGAGAAGTCTGGCGGAAGCGGCCGTCGCATCATGGGTCTGGGATTCGCCGGCGCCGGAAATGATCAGACGCTGCGTTCTGAAGTTGGTTGCGCAATCCGTAAGCTGTTCGACGGCCGAGGAGGGAAAGCCATCCGTTTCCCATGCCCTTGTCCGCTCTTCATAAAGCCGGAAATGTTCCTCGGCCTGTTCCCGGTCTTCGGGGCTCAATGTCTCCGGGTCGAAACCGAAGTCGAGATCGACGAAGGAAACGCAGAGTTCCGGATGGTTTGCCGAGCAATGATAGCACTCGCGGTTGTTTTCCATCGTCAGCTTCCAGTTGCCATCCTCGATGACGTCGGTCTGATGTGCGATCTTCGCATTGCGGATGTCATAGGGGGCGAGACGCTCTGCCATCGTCCGTTCGAGGAGGTCGATATCTTCTGGCGGATTGTCGGAAAGACAGACGTAAATCAGGCCGCCGATCGATTTGAAGTTCACCTGCCGCAGGCTGTGACAATTCTTGTCGAAGTCCTTGCCCATATGCGGTGCATAGCTGAGCTCGCCGGTCAGTTCATAGGTCCAGGTGTGGTAGGGGCAGACGAGCTTCGAGATAATCGTGCTGCCGGCGTCCAGCAGACGCGCACCGCGATGGCGACAGACATTGTGCAGCACGCGGATTTCACCTTCGTCGTCCCGCAGTAGGATGAGGCTGGTCCTGCCGATGTCGACCACCGTGGCGTCGCCGGCTTCCGGAACGTCGCAGTCGAGACCCACACAGATCCAGTGCTTGTGAAAAAATACCTCGATGTCGGCGTCGAACACGTCGTCGCGCGTATAGAGACCGGCGGGCAGGGAATGCCCGTTGGTGCGGGCATCGAGCAATGACGAAATGGATGATGCGAGCTTGTTTAGCATGATATCCCCTGATGCTTGTTTGCATGGAGATTGCGCTTGCATCCCTTGTTTCTCAACGGCATTAATTATCAAGCTTGTATAATGAAATGTAATGCAAAGAGGGTGTCATGCAGTTTCGCAAACGCCTGCCGTCGCTTACGGCGCTGATCATGCTCGAGGCGGTTTTGCGTCGGAGAAGCTTTACCGCGGCTGCCGGGGAGCTTGGCGTCACCCAGGCGGCGGTCAGCAGACAGATCGCCCTGCTGGAGGATGAGCTGGGCGTGCCGATGTTCATCCGCAAGCACCGGGCGATTGAGCCCACCACCGCCTGCGAGGCTCTGGGAGCGTCATTGGCGCAAAGCTTCGTCAACATCGCGGAGACGATCGATGCTATCAAGGGATCGGCGAAAGACGTTGTCACCATCGGCGCGACGGTCGCGTTTTCGTCTTTCTGGCTGCTTCCGCGCCTTGCCGATTTCCGTGCGCAGAACCCCGGAATTCAGATCCGGGTCGTTTCACAGGATACACGCATCAACCTTGATGACGGCGATATCGATATAGTCATCCGGTACGGCGTTCCTCCGTTCAGTGACGGAACGGTCATCGCGTCGCGCGACGATGTGCTTATGCTGGTATGTTCACCCGGTTATCTGGAAAAGCGCGGGGCAGGGTCTCTGGCGGCTGCCGATGAACTGATAGAAACGGATGTTGAAGACAGGTCCTGGCTTTCATGGAGCCACTGGCTTTCCAGCCTCGATCTCCGCTTCGAGATAAAGCCGACCCTGCGCTTCAATCACTATACCGAAACCATCTTTGCCGCGCGCGAAGGGCAGGGGCTGGCGCTGGGGTGGGGACTTCTTGTGAAGACCTTTCTGGATGACGGGACACTGGTGCCTTTTGATGACACCAGAATGCCTTCAGGCGCGCGCTACAACGTTGTCTTGCCAACCAAATCGCGAAGGACAATGGCGACCGATCGCGCGGCGGCCTGGCTTACCGCCGCGCTGCATGGCTGAGTGGAATCGTCTCCACCTGGGCGGTGGCTACTTTACCTTTGAAGTATCGAGCCCTTGCCGGCATGACAGTTTGACTTACGGAAGCGCGCCGAGCCGGCGTCTAAATATCTGAGATCATGGGCAATGTGGCGGTGTGGTTTTCTCCGGTCACAATCGGCCAGCAATGGCATTGACTTTCGTGAAATATCACAACATTCTAGTTTGCGGATGAGGAGGCATGTCCGGCGGTGGAGGAAACGTCCGCCGGATATGCGTATAAGGATGGAGGATCCAAATGGCTTATCTGCATTCAAGACGCGGAGTTGTTCGCGGCGTTCTGGCGTCGGCGTTGCTGGTCTCGGCCCTGTCGGGCACGGCCTTCGCGCAGCAGACGAAAGAGAAAATCACATTTGCTGCGGCGATGTTCTCCGAGGCGGGGCGCGGCGACCGCGCCAAGGCGTGGGTTCAGAAATTCAACGAAAGTCAGGACAAGATCGAGGTCGAGCCGATTGCGATCCCGTTCTCCAGCTTCGCCAACACGGTCTTCACGCAGATGGGCGGCGGCGGTGGCCCGGATCTGGTCCGCTTCGACCAGATCGACTATTTCGCAGCCGTCCCGTCGGGGCGCGTTCTTTCCCTCGAAGGCCTTGTCGATCCATCGCAATATAAATTCATCGGTCCGGACAAATATCTGGCCGTGAATGGCAAGCGTTATGGCGTGATCTTCGATTCCACCGGTTACGGGCTTCTCTACAACAAGGATATCGTCAAGGGCGCGCCGCCGACGACATTCGAGGATTTCCTCAAGGTCGCCAAGGAAACGACGGGTGATGGCAAATATGGCTACGCATACCGCGCCACGATGGCCGAGCGGGCCGGTTTCTGGCAGGACGTCTGCAATTTCGTCTACGGATTTGGTGGCCGCTGGAGCGACGCTTCCGGCAATCTGACGGTAAACAGCCCGGAGGTCATCAAGGGTATCGAGGCCTATAAGGCGGTCTACGATCTCGATGTCACTCCGAAAGGCGCCGATGCCGCCACCTACCGGCGCATGTTCTGGGAAGGCAAGATTGCCATGAATGTCGACAATGGCGGCGTTGCGGCGATCTTCCACCAGAATTCGCCGAACCTTCCCTTTGCGGCGGCACCGTCGCCCTTCCCGACGCCCGCCCAGGGCCTGATCATGACCATGCTGTCGATCAACGCCAATACCAAGCACAAGGATGCGGCCGTCACCTTCCTGAAATGGGCGCTGGAGCCGGAAAATCAGCAGGGCCTGCAAAAGGCCATGGGAACCATCGTCGGTACGGTGACGCAATATTCCGCCGAGGATCTGGCGGCGCAGCCCTGGCTCACCGTTTATGACAAACAGGTCGAAACCGCGGTCCCGCAACTGGTCATGGGGCTTGAGACGAAGACGCCGGAAATCCAGCAGATCGTGCTTGAGAGCGTGCTGAAGGTTCTTCAGGGCGGGGAAAATCCCAAGGACGCCATGGATGCCGCGCAGCGGCTGATCGAGCGACGGGTACTGCGCCGCTGATGCGGCGCAGACTTTGCCTGCAATTTCCAGATAGCGAGTAATGTCGATGCGATCATCCGGCTCACGAAGCGGGATCGAGGGCAGCCGGTGGACACCTTATTGGTTCGCCGCGCCTGTCGCCCTTTATCTTCTGCTGTTTCAAATCTACCCCTTGTTGCAGGAGCTGAAGCTCAGCTTCACATCGACTTCGCTGCTGTCTCCCGACGACCAGCTCTTTGTCGGTTTCGAAAACTATCTCTACATCTTCGAAACCAGCGATTTCGCGCAGGTTCTGTGGGTCACGCTGATCTATACGATCCTCTGCGTCGTGCTGGCGATCGGTTTCGGTCTCGGTACGGCGCTGCTTCTCAACAACCCCTTTACCGGACGCGGCATTGCCCGCGCTCTGGTAACGGTGCCGTGGGCGGCGCCGCCGGTTGCCGTTGCGCTGATCTTCACCTGGATGCTCAACTCGCAATATGGCGTGTTCAATTATGCGCTGCGGGTGCTGGGCCTGCCGTTTTCCAACGAAAACTGGCTGGACAATCCCTCGCTTGCCCTGCCTGCCATCATGATCACGACCATCTGGCAGATATTTCCGTTTTCTTCGGTCGTTATTCTGGCAGCCTTGCAGGGCGTTCCGTCGGAAGTGCGCGAAGCCGCGATCATCGACGGGGCCGACCGGTTCAACGTCTTCAAGACGGCTGTGTGGCCAACCATCCAGCCGACCGTGCTGCTGCTCGCGCTGTTCGTCACCATATGGTCGCTGCGCCGTTTCGATCTGATCTGGCTGATGACGCAGGGAGGGCCGATCGGTGCGACCAATACGCTGGTGATCGAGCTTTACCGCCAGGGCTTCGTCTATCGCGAGCTTGGCAGTGCCGCCTCCATCGGCATGGTGGGCCTCGCCATAGCGCTTGTCGTGACAATGATCTACTTCAAGATATCGCAGCGTGCCGAACGTGCGCAGGGGAGACGCGCATGAAAACCTCTCCCTGGCAGCACAGCCTGCGCATGATCAGCGTTCTCGCCCTTCTCGGCGTTGCTGTCTTCCCGATCTATTGGATGCTCGTGACATCGCTCACCACGTCTTCGGAGCTATTTGCTGCAACCCCGCAGTTCCTGCCGTCGTTTTCGGAACTGAATGTTTATCAGGACGTGTTCAAGACCATACCGGTTGCGACATGGCTGAAAAACAGCGTGATCGTTGCTTCCGGCACGACGGTGCTGAGCATTGTGCTGGCGATCCTGCCCGCCTATGCGCTCTCCCGTTTCCGGTTCGCCGGCCTTGCGCTTCTCGGCTTCGTGCTGTTTGCCACCCAGATGCTGCCCGAAGCCATGTTGGTCGTGCCGCTTTACGCCATCTTCGGCGACCTCGGGTTGCTCAATACTTTGACCGGCCTGATCCTCGCCAACACCGCCTTTACGGTGCCGGTCATCGCCTGGATTCTCAAAGGCGCCGTCGACGCAGTGCCGATCGAGGTGGAGGAGGCCGCCCGCATGGAAGGGTGCTCCAAGCTCGACGTGGTGCTTCTGATCGTGGTGCCGCTGATCGGGCCGACGCTCGCCGCCGCCTCGGTCATCGCATTCTTCAATGGCTGGAACGAGTATGTTTTCGCCCAGACGCTTATCAGCAGCGAAAGTCTGCGCACCGCCTCGGTGGGGCTTGCCGGTTTCGTCGGCGAGTTGTCGACGCCGGTTCATTCCGTCATGGCCGTCGGCTTCATCTACACGCTTCCCGCTGTCCTGTTTTACCTTCTTGTCCAGCGTTATGTCGTGGCCGGTATGACGGCCGGCAGCGTCAAGGGCTGATAAAGGATATTTGAAATGGCATCCATTACCCTGAAAAGCGTCAGCAAGAGTTTCGGCGCGAAGGACGTTATCCGCAATATCGATATCGCCGTTTCGGACGGCGAGTTTCTGGTACTGCTCGGCCCTTCGGGCTGCGGAAAATCGACGCTTCTGCGCATGCTGGCCGGTCTTGAAAGCATTTCCGGCGGAGAAATACTGATCGGCAGCCGCCGCGTCGACAATCTGCCGCCAAGCGACCGCGACATGGCCTTCGTTTTCCAGTCCTATGCGCTCTATCCGCATCTGACCGTGCGCAGGAACATGACGTTTCCGCTGGTGATGAAACAGTTCCGCTGGTGGCATCACCTTCCGGTCATCGGAGGCCTTGTCAGGCGGCGGATCGAGAATTCGCCGCAGGTGAAGGAGATGGTACAGCGCAATGCGAAGATACTGGGCCTGACCGAGATGCTGGACCGGTTTCCGCGCACCCTGTCGGGCGGGCAGCGGCAGCGTGTCGCGCTGGGCCGGGCGATGGTGCGGCAGCCTGAAGTCTTCCTGATGGATGAGCCGCTCTCCAATCTGGATGCCAAGCTCAGGACGTCGATGCGGGCGGAAATTTCCAAGCTGCATGCCGATATCGGCGGTACATTCGTTTACGTGACCCACGACCAGGTCGAGGCCATGACGATGGGAAGCAAGATCGCGCTGATGCGCGACGGCGTGGTTCAGCAATTCGGTTCGTCCCGCGAAATCTATAGCGATCCTGCCAATACCTATGTCGCGCGCTTTATCGGCACGCCGCCGATGAACCTTATCGAAGCCGATGCGGCAAGTGGTGTCGTCAGCGTCGGTGGTACGACGCTGGCATTGCCGCAGGGCCTGTCGGCAGCGGTCAGGGAGAACGGCAAGGTTCTGTTCGGCATCCGCCCGAATGCGATCCGGCTGACGCCTGAACGTCAACCCGGCAGCGTCGACGGAACGGTGACGCTGGTCGAGCATATCGGGGCCGAATCCGTCATCGCGGTCACGCTCAGCAATGCCCGCACGGCGCATCGCGAGGAAGGTGAACTGGACGCCGTCATGGTCACCGAACAGGGCTACACCGGGCTTAAAGTCGGTGATCCGGTTTCGCTGGCGTTCAACCTTGATGAAGCCGTTCTGTTTTCGGCTGAAACCGGTCTGCGGCTGCGCCTATAATCTCAGCACCGGAGCCGGATCATGAAGGACGCAAGGGGCGATACTTCAAAGCGAGATCAGCGATTCCAGGCTGGAATCGAGGATGGACGGGTCGATGTCCCTCTCCAGGGCATCAAACATCCGATCGACATAGTCGATCAGCTGGTCGGACGCCTCGACGGCGAGGGCGACATTCCGCTTGGCGATTGCCTCGAGTATGCCGATATGGCTCTGGATGCTTCCGGCAAGGCTTTCCGCGCCGCCTATATTGCGGTGGTGGATAAGGCCGATACGTCGGAACAGGGTGTGGAGCGGCCGCAGCGTATGCTCGAGGAAGGGCTCTCCCGCCGCCAGCAGGATCAGCCTGTCGATGCGGCGGTCGAAAATATTGAAATCGCCGATCGCCATGGTGTCACGCTGGTCTTTCAGAATGCGGGTGATGTGCAGCATCTGCGAACGGTGCGTGGACGTGGAGTGCTCGGCGGCCAGCGACACGACAAAACGCTCAAGGTCGCGCCGCAAGCGCAGAAGCATTCGCTCGCGGGCAAGGTCGATGGGCGCGATCTGCAGGCCATGACGGGGTTGAATGATCACGAGCGTATCTGCGGCCAGCCGGCTGACCGCCTGATGCACGGGTGTGCGGCTCAATCCGGTTTCTCTCTGCAAATCCTGAATGGAAAGAAAGCGGCCCGGCTTGAGCTCACAGGTAATGATCAGGTGCTCGATGCGCTCATAGGCAAGTTCCGTCAGGTTGACGCTGTTGCGTCTCTTTTTCTCCTGCGGATTGCCGTCCTCATCTTTCGTCCCGTTCTTGTCTTCACCGGTCATGCTTCATTCCTCGAGATTCTGCCTGAGGTTACCGTTCCGTCTCGTCAGTTGCAAAATGCAATGACAGGAAATTTCTCAATATTTCAGATTTCCAGAGTTTTCAAAGGAAGTGCCGGGGCGGCAGGGGAGCTTTTCGCCAGTAAGCGGCTCCATCAAACCAGAAAATGTCTCGCTTGAAGGCTGCTCAGGCTCCGTCATGGCGAAATCAGGAAGGAAAATTCGATGTTAGGCGTTATCATTCACGCGCAGAAGGATCTGCGGATCGAGCCCGTGGCAAGCGTCGCCCCGGCTGCCGGTCAGGTTAGAATAGCGGTCAAGGCCGGGGGCATTTGCGGTTCCGATCTCCATTATTATCTGCATGGAGGCTCCGGCAGCATCCGCGTGCGCGAACCGATGGCACTCGGTCACGAGATGGCGGGCATCATCGAGGAATGCGGCGCCGGCGTTTCGCATCTGGTGCCGGGCATGCGGGTATCGGTCAATCCGAGTTCACCGTGCTACGAGTGTGAATATTGCCGTGAAGGCGCCCATAACCAGTGCATGAACATGCAGTTCATGGGCAGCGCCATGCGCCTGCCGCATGCGCAGGGTGGTTTTCGCCAGAGCATTACCGTCAGTGCTGCCCAGGCTATTCCGATCGCCGACACCGTTACCATGGCGGAAGCGGCCATGGCCGAGCCGCTTGCGGTCGTTCTGCATGCCATGAAACAGGCAGGGCCGCTTCTGGGCAAGCGTGTGCTGGTAACGGGCTGCGGTCCTATCGGGGCTTTGTGTGTGCTGGTCGCGCGCAATGCAGGCGCTGCGGAGATCGTCGCGACGGATGTGGGCGAATTCCCGCTGCAGGTTGCCAGCAGACTCGGTGCTACCGAGGTTCTCAACATGAGGACGGCACCGGAAGCGCTTGCGCCCTACGCCACGGGCAAGGGTACGATCGACATATTGTTCGAGGCATCGGGCAATCAGGCTGCACTCAATGGCGCGCTTGCGGCCATTCGTGCCGGCGGCATCATCGTCCAGCTCGGACTTGGCGGTGATGTGACCCTGCCGATCAATGCGATCGTCACCAAGGAATTGCAGTTGCGCGGCACCTTCCGATTCGACGGTGAATTCCGGCAGGCCGTCGACCTGATGAACTCCGGCCGCATCGATCTGAAGCCACTCGTAACCCACACATTGCCTTTTCAGGAGGCTGATGAGGCCTTCATGCTGGCCACCGACCGGTCGCGGGCGATGAAGGTACAATTGTCGTTCTGAAAGGCGTCAGGCATGAATTCTGTATCAACCATGTCCCTCTCGGGAAAAGTAGCCCTCGTTACCGGCGGCAATGGCGGGATCGGGCTGTCAATGGCCGTTGGTCTGGCAAAGGCCGGGGCAAGGGTGGTGATTGCCGGGCGCAACCCGCGCAAGGGCGAGGATGCCGTCCGGCTTCTTGATGCAACAGGAGGTTCAGGCCGGTTTCTGGAACTGGATATCAGTGATGATAACGCCAACATACAGGCCATCGGAGATCTGGTGCAGGCGGAAGGCCGGCTCGACATCCTCGTCAACAATGCCGGCATCAATGTCCGCCGCGCGCCGGAAATCTTTGATCTCTTCGACTGGAACCGCATCATTCAAACCAATCTGACTGCGGCATTCGTCTGCTCAAAGGCGGCTTACCCGGCGATGAAGGCAGCCGGTGAGGGTAAGATCATCAATATCGGCTCCATGACATCCATATTCGGCGCTTCTTTCGCACCCGCCTATGGGGCGAGCAAAGGCGGTATCGTCCAGCTGACCCGATCGCTCGCCGTTGCCTGGGCGCCGGACAACATTCAGGTCAATGCCGTTCTGCCGGGATGGATCGACACGGATCTTGGCGTTTCGGCCAGGCAGGAGGTGGAGGGGCTGAACCAGAAAGTACTTTCCCGCACGCCTGCCGGGCGCTGGGGGCGCGGGGAGGATTTCGAGGGCATTGCCGCCTTTCTTGCCGGTCCCGGCTCAGGCTTCATCACCGGTGCCGCCATCCCCGTCGATGGCGGATATTCAATATCCGGCTAAATAATGGCTCGAACCGCCGGCGCAGGTGCGGAGGAGAACACCATGAAGATCACAAAACTCACCACCTATATCGTTCCACCACGCTGGCTGTTCCTCAAGATCGAGACGGATGAGGGCATTACCGGCTGGGGCGAGCCCGTGGTCGAAGGCAGGGCACTGACGGTTCAGGCTGCCGTGCATGAGCTGGAGGATTACCTCATCGGCAAGGATCCGTTCCTGATCGAGGATCACTGGACGGTCATGTATCGCGGTGGCTTTTATCGGGGCGGCGCGGTCCATATGAGTGCCATTGCCGGGATCGATCAGGCGCTCTGGGATATCAAGGGCAAGGCGCTCGGCCAGCCGGTCCATTCGCTGCTTGGCGGCCAGTGCCGCGACAGGATCAAGGTCTATTCATGGATCGGCGGTGATCGCCCGAGTGACGTCGCGAAGAATGCGCGGGACGTCGTTGCCGCGGGATTCAAGGCGATCAAGCTGAATGGCGCTGAAGAGCTGCAGATTGTCGACGGCAACGACAAAATCGATGCCATCGTCGCGACGATAGGCGCCGTGCGCGATGCGG
This sequence comes from Rhizobium sp. UGM030330-04, assembly GCF_003208455.1. Lineage (NCBI taxonomy): Bacteria > Pseudomonadati > Pseudomonadota > Alphaproteobacteria > Hyphomicrobiales > Rhizobiaceae > Rhizobium > Rhizobium sp. UGM030330-04. The sequence continues at coordinate 21,970 of NZ_QKML01000019.1, read as the reverse complement.
TGGGGCCGCATATCGGAATAGGCGCCGATTTCCATGGCCGGGTTCACAGGCCGATGGCCAAGGTGCTGGCACGGGAACTCGAGCAGTTCAAGCTGATGTTCATCGAAGAGCCGGTGCTTTCGGAAAATCTCGAGGCGCTGAAGGAAATTGCCAATCATTGCTCGGCGCCGATCGCGCTCGGCGAACGGCTTTACTCACGCTGGGATTTCAAATCCGTTCTCGCCGGCGGCTATGTCGATATCATCCAGCCGGATCTTTCGCATGCGGGCGGAATTACCGAATGCCGCAAGATTGCGACGATGGCGGAGGCTTATGACGTCGCCCTTGCGCCACATTGCCCGCTTGGGCCGATTGCTCTGGCCGCCTGCCTGCAAATCGATGCTGTCAGCCACAACGCGTTTATCCAGGAGCAGAGCCTTGGTATTCACTACAATCAGGGCAGCGACCTTCTGGACTACATCACCAACAAGGATGTCTTCCGTTACGAGAACGGGTTTGTCGAAATACCGCAGGGTCCCGGCCTGGGTATTGAAGTTGATGAGGCGCATGTGATCGAAATGGCGAGGCAAGGCCATCGCTGGCGTAATCCGCTATGGCGCCATCAGGATGGTAGTGTCGCCGAATGGTAACGCCTGTTTTGACCAAGCAGACGCGACCCGTGGCGGTGCGGTGCGCCTCGCCGCAACTACCGCATCGGCCTCCGTGTCGCTCACGGCCGGGAAGGAGGCGATCCCGAAACGGAGCCATGCCGGGCAAACGTCCGGGTGCGGCGGCAGGCGATGTTCACCTTATGGCTTCGTCAGTTGACGCCCGCCCGAAGCAGGACGCCGACGGCCGAGTCGAAATGCTCGGTCATGGCAGCCTCCGCCATCTCCATATTCTGCAGGCTGATCGCTTCAGCGATCCTCTGGTGGCAGCGGATGTTTTCCGTGCGGTTCTCCAGAGTGGCGCGGCTGCGCCAGCCGATATGCCAGGTCTGCTGCGTTACGACGCGGAAAGAGCCGACGATGATTCCATAAAGGGAGTTGCCGGAAGCCTGGGCGATCAGTTCGTGGAAACGAATGTCGAGTTCCATCACCGCCTCCGGTGTTTCGAGCGCGTTGAACATGTCTTCCACGATCTGGAGAAGCTCCCGCGCCTGCGCGTCCGTCCGGCGCAGCGATGCAAGGCTTGCCGTGCGCAGCTCAAGCGTGCGCCGAACGTCGAGAACCTGCTGAACGCTGAGCTGCTTCGTTGTCACGGTATGATCGAGAATCATGCTGAGCGGTATCGCATCCGGTGCGGCAACACGCGCCCGGCGACCGGAGCTGACTTCCAGGATTCCAAGCGCGGCAAGCGCACGAAAGGCCTCCCGCGCCACGGACCGGGAAACGTCGAGCTTGGCGGCCATGGCTGTTTCGCTTGGCATGGGACTGCCCGACCGAAGCTGGTTTTCGCGCATATAGGCGCGCACGTCGACTATGGCTCGCTCAACGAGACCTATATCTTCTTCGAAAACTTGTCCTACAGCTTTTGTCATTTCGGAATACTACTTTCATAATTTCGGTTGACAACATTATAAGAGACTGGCAGAAATTCTGCCATAAAAATCGGGCGGAGAGAATCGTCAGTCAGACCTTGATGGAGAAACAGGGCCGCATGCTCTCGCATGCGATCGATGGATTTCCTTTGTCTCTGCGGTTCTCCCGCTGAAATGGCGACCTGGCGAAAGCCGGGCGGATTGAACGGAAGCGATGATGAAGATAACTGCGATCAAGACTTTTCGTGCAGAGGAGTTCTCCAATGTTCTCTGGGTGCATGTGGAGACGGATCAGGGCGTTACCGGCCTCGGCGAAACCTTTTACGGGGCGGCGGCCGTTGAGGCCCACATCCATGATACGCTGGCAAGCCGGCTCGTGGGCCGCAATCCGCTTCATATAGAGGCTCTTCACCGGGAAATGCTCAACCTGCCCATGGCACATGCTTCGACGGGGGCGGAACATCGGGCCGCCTCCGCAATCGACATCGCGCTATGGGATCTGTTCGGCAAGGTGTGCGGGCAGCCCGTTCACCAGATGCTGGGCGGGCTCTGCGTGGAGAAGATGCGCGTCTACAATACCTGCGCCGGAAGCCGCTATGTGCGGACGAAGAAGATCAAGCCGGTCGATACATGGAACCTGGGGGAAGAGGCGGGTCCTTACGAGGATCTCGACGGTTTCATGAACCGGGCGGGCGAACTGGCGGAGGATCTCCTGTCGAACGGGATCACGGCCATGAAGATCTGGCCGTTCGATCCTCCGGCGATGGAAAACCGCGGCCTGTTCATCACGGCGGAACAGATGAAGACGGCGATCAAGCCGTTCGAACTGATCCGCAAGGCCGTCGGCGACAAGATGGATATCATGGTCGAGTTCCACTCGCTGTGGAACCTGCCGGTTGCCAAGCAGATCGCGCGGGCGCTCGAACCGTTCAAGCCCACATGGTACGAAGATCCGATACGGATGAATTCGCCGCAGGCGCTTGCCGAATACGCGCATTCCACCGATGTGTGGACCTGCGCTTCCGAAACGCTCGGGACACGTTTTGCCTATAAGGACTATCTCGACCGCGACGCCGCCCATGTCGTCATGGCCGACCTGTGCTGGACGGGCGGTTTGACCGAGGGCCGCAAGATCGCGGCCATGGCGGAAACCTATCACCGGCCTTTTGCCCCGCATGACTGCATCGGCCCGGTCGGGTTCGCTGCGGCCATCCACATGAGCTTTTCGCAACCCAACACCCTCATCCAGGAAAGCGTGCGTGCCTTTTACAAGGGCTGGTATCGCGAACTGGTGACGGAGGTTCCGCGTATCGAGGGCGGCTTCGTTTACCCAATGGAAGGCCCCGGTCTCGGCACTGAACTGCAACCGTCCTTCTTCGAACGCTCGGATCTGTCCGTGCGCGTCTCTGAACTCTGAGGGGGGAATCGTCATGAGCGTCTCACTATTTGATCTGAGCGGCAAGACGGCGCTGATCACCGGTTCGTCCCGTGGTTTGGGGCGGGCCTTTGCCGAGGGGCTGGCGAATGCCGGCGCCCGGGTTATCCTCAATGGCGTCGACGCCAAGCGACTGGAAGAGGCGGCCACGGCGATGCGCTCGGCCGGCCGCGACGTGCTGACGGCGGCGTTTGACGTGACCGACGAAGCCGCTGTCATCGCAGCCTTCGAGCGGCTCGACCGGGACGGTATCCGGGTGGATATCCTCGTCAACAATGCCGGTATCCAGTTTCGCAAGCCGATGCTTGAGCTGGAGACCGCCGACTGGCGCCGGGTGATAGATACCAATCTGACCTCGGCCTTCCTTGTTGGCCGGGAGGCGGCGAGGCGGATGGCGGAGCGCGGTTCCGGCAAGATCATCAATATCGGATCGCTGACCTCCGAACTCGCCCGGGCAACGGTTGCGCCTTACACCGTGGCGAAAGGCGGCATCAAGATGCTGACCAAGGCCATGGCGGCAGAGTGGGCCGAAAAGGGCATTCAGGCCAATGCGATCGGCCCCGGCTACATGATCACGGATATGAACGAGGCCCTGCTCGCCAACCCGGAATTTGACGCCTGGGTCAAGGCGCGCACGCCGGCGCGGCGCTGGGGCCGGCCCGAAGAACTGGCGGGAACCGTCATCTATTTTGCGTCCGCAGCGTCCGACTACGTCAATGGCCAGATCGTCTATGCCGATGGCGGCATGATTTCCGTGTTGTAGGCGAGCGCCCGCAATTCGTTTCGTCGCGCTTGGGGAGAGCGTGACGGGTTCCAGTAAAACCAAGGGGAGGAGCAACATGAAACTCGTATCGATGAAGCGCGCATTCGGCGCGGGAAAACAATATCTGGCATCGTGCTTCGGCACGGGCGTCACGCAGGATATGGCGCGGCGCGGCTTCGGTGTCGGCCTGTGTGCGGCGATTGCCTTTGCCGCCATGCCGGCGACGCCGATCCTGGCCCAGGACGTCAAGGTGGCAAAGCTCGGCCATGGCTTCGCCGACACCCATCCACGCTCGGCGGCGATGAAATATTTTGCCGAGGAAGTGGCGAAGGCAACCGGCGGCAGCGTCAAAGTCGATGTCTTCGGCAATTCCGCAATCGGCTCCGAAGAAAAGATGCTGATGGCGCTCCAGTCGGGAACCATCGACTTCTACATGGGTGCACTCGCGCCAATCGCCACCCATGAGAAGGAACTTCAGATCTTTGACATTCCTTTCCTCTTCGCGACCGATGCTGAGGCGGCGGACGTGCTTGACGGCTCACAGGGAAAACGCCTGCTCGACAACCTTGCCGACATGAAAATCCACGGCCTTGTCTGGGCCGGCGGCGCGTTCCGCAATCTATCGAACAGCAAGCACCCGGTGGCATCGCTCGCCGATATGAAGGGGCTGAAGGTTCGGGTCATGCAAAGCCCCATGGCGCTCGCAAGCTTCAAGGCGCTTGGCATGAACGCCGTGCCAATGGCGTTCACCGAGGTCTACACGGCGCTGGAAACAAGGGCGCTCGATGGCTATGAGCATCCTTTCGTGGACATGTATGCGAACAAGATGTTCGAGGTGCAGAAATATCTGACAGTCACCAATCACGTCTATACGCCGGTGGCGCTGCTTTCTTCCGCGAAGTTCCATGATTCGCTGACGCCGGAACAGCAGAGTGCCGTTCAGGCTGCAGCGGAGAAAACACGCACCTTCCAGCGTGAGGCCGAATTGCGCGATGCCGGCGAAGCCCTGAAAAAACTCGAGGCCGAGGGCATGGCGGCGACGGTAATGCCGCCAGCGGAACTCGATGCGATCCGCACGGCGATCGAGCCGGTCGTTACCAAGGCGAGGGACGTGATCGGCGTCGAGTTCGTCGACCAGTTTTATGCCGAGATCGCCAAACACAGAAAATAAAACCGTTATCGCCAGCGGGCCGGCTGAGTGCCGGCTCGCCACGATGGTGCTGCGGACGGGACTGTGAAATCTGCGAGGGGTGCCGCACATCGAATGCGGCGGCCATCTCGCCGGGGAGATGAAAATGCGCGCATTTCTGGATGCAGGCGTCGGCGGTTTTTACCGCGCGATTGAGATCATCCTTGTACTCTGCATGGCCACGATGCTTGTGATGGTCTTCGGCAATGTCGTTCTGCGTCTGTTTTTTAACACCGGGATCGACATTTCGGAGGAGCTTCCACGATTTGCCTTCGTGTGGATGACCTTCCTCGGGGGGATCATCGGCCTGCACAGACGCAGCCATCTGGGTGTCGATATCGTCGTGCAGACGTTGCCGGTCCTTGGACGAAAGCTGTGCTGGGCAATCAGCCAGGTGGTGATGCTCATCTGCGCCGCCTTCATCTTTTACGGCACCTGGCTTCAGCACGACATCCTGAAAATCACGGAATCTCCGGTCGCGGAGATTAGCATGTTGTGGGTCTATGGCGTCAGCTACGTCACCGGCGCGGCGATCGCCCTGATCTGCCTGTCGAACCTCGTGCGGCTGGTCATGGGAGACATTGCCGATGACGAACTGATCGACGTGCATGAGGAGGGCCTCGATGAGGGGCTTCAGGCGGCACGCGCGACCGACGAGCAGAAGGGGCGCTGATCATGATCGTTTTTGTCTTCATAGGGTCGCTTCTTGGCCTGATGGCGCTCGGCATGCCGGTTGCGTTCGCGCTGATTGGATGCGGTCTTGTGATGATGCTCTATATGGGCATCACCGATCCGCAGATCGTCATCCAGAACATGTGGGACGGCGCCAACAGCTTTCCCCTGCTTGCCGTTCCCTTCTTCATGCTGGCCGGTGAACTGATGAATGCCGGCGGCATGACCCGGCGCATCATTACCATGGCCATGGCGTGGATCGGACATATTCGCGGCGGCCTCGGTTATGTCGCGGTTCTGGCCGCCATCGTCATGGCGTCGCTTTCCGGCTCGGCGGTTGCCGATGCGGCGGCACTTGCATCCGTGCTCATCCCGCTGATGCGCAATGCCGGCTACGATATCAATCGTTCCTGCGGGCTGATCTCCTGCGGCGGCATCATCGCGCCGGTGCTTCCGCCTTCGGTCGGCATGATCATCTTTGGTGTCGCTGGCGGCGTATCCATCACCAAACTCTTTCTGGCCGGCATCGTGCCCGGAATCCTGATGGGCCTTGCCATCATGCTGGCCTGGCGCTGGAGCATCGGGCGCGATAATCCCGGTGTCGAACCCAGACGGAACCTTGCCGAGCGGCTGAGCGAGACACGCAAGGCGCTGTGGGCGCTCGTCATGCCCGTCGTCGTCATCGGCGGACTGAAGATCGGCGCCTTTACGCCGACCGAAGCGGCGGTGATAGCGGCGGTCTATTCCCTGTTCGTCGGCGTCTTTGTCTATCGTGAAATCAAGCTTTCCGACCTGTTCGGGCTGATGTATCGCGCGGCCGAAACCACCGCCGTCGTCATGTTCCTCGTCGCCGCTGCCGGCGTTTCCGCCTGGCTCATCACGACCGCGAACATCCCGCAGCAATTGGCCGACATGGTCCAGCCGTTCATGGATAACAAGATTATCCTGATGGCGATCCTCATGGTGATCGTCCTCATCGTCGGCACGGCGATGGACTTCACACCGACGGTTCTGATCTTGACCCCGGTGCTGATGCCAATCGTCAAGCAGGCAGGAATAGACCCGGTCTATTTCGGCGTATTGTTCATCATGAACAACGCAATCGGATTAGTAACACCGCCGGTCGGCACCGTGCTCAATGTCGTCTGTGGGGTGGCACGCGTTCCGATGACCGGTGTCATCAAGGGTGTGGTGCCCTTCATGGTCGCTCAGATCGCGGTCCTTGTGTTGCTCGTGATCTTCCCCCAGATCGTCCTGTGGCCGTTGGCGATGATGTCGAGGTAATCCCGTGCCCTGCCTTTCGTCTCAAGCCGGGCAGCCGGGGGCGGGGTGCGCCGCCCGGCGGCTAGTTGCCCAAGGCGCAAAGGCCGTTGCATTCCTGGGGTGTGAAAGCGGATTTCAGTGTCTGTGCCCTGTCATGCTCGGGTTGGGACAATCCGGGCAGGGCGGCGTCGATCTGGGCTGTAACGGCTTTCCTGTCCGCTGGCGATATGGCAGCCGCAAGAGGAATGGCGCTGCCATTGAGTGCGTCCAGCAAAAGCAGGCGGTTCTCGGGGCGCAAGCCCGGTGAACGCAGCATGAGCATCAATCCCGTGACCTGTTCCGTGATCCCGAGCCGCATCTGGCGCAAGCCGATGCGGCGCGCCTCGTTCATCTGATCGGCGGGCAGCTTGCTGACGAAGTCGGTGGCGGCCTCCAGCTCTGCCGCATATACATTGAGCAGATAGGCCCCGGCGCGCGCGATTTCATCCTGATATTTGAATGTGTTCGCGGCGGTATCGGGAACCGTGCCGTTCTGTGGGGCAAACAGCACGTAAGTTTTGAAAACGGCGCCGGCCCTGTCGCCGATTGTCAGAAGTGCGGGAACATCGGCCGCTTGATAAGGCGGCGCACCAAGTGTCGCCTCGACGTTCCACAACCGGTCGAGCACCCTGGCATGGGTAGGATTGGACAAGCGTGGTAAATCCCCCTGCGCGCGGGTGTCTCGTGCAAGCGCGTCAAGAGCCTGGAATGCGGATGCGGCCTCGTTTTGATGAGTGGATGAAATATCCGCCCGGGCCGATGAAAGCGGCAGACCAAGCGAAAACGCGAATAAAACCACTGGAAGCACATGTTTCAAAATGGTCATTCTCCCCATAACGTCAGGCCTGCGGGCAGACACTGTTTCTACGTCACCAATGGTCACTCCAGTACGCGCGTGACGGGCCATGGGAACGCGGTGCTTATCGTCGCCATAGCCTAGAGCATGGACTGGCGGGAATTCCAGTGCGTAAGTTCCTCTGAAATATTTGGTATGAAGATGGTGTGCCCGCTGAAAGGGCCTTTCCGACGTCGATGCCGCTGCCTTTGCAACGGGAAAGCTTCTTTACTTTTCAGGCCCGCTGGACTGTCATGGGAAGAAGGAAGCTTTAGATCGCAGGGAACAATGTTTCATATTTTTGAGGAGATTGTCGGAAATCTCTTTGGGGCAAGACAGCCCCGGACTGCAGATGAGAAGCGTATCCATAGGAAAGTCAGAATTTTCGTATGGATATTTCTGGCTCTTCTGGTGATCTTCGGAGGGAACTGGTGGTGATCCGGTCGACCGCTAACAGGTGGTGAAGGCCCAGACGCGGCTGTCGTGATTTCACTTCGTCGCCTCCGCGTGCCACTGCACCTCGCCTAATAGCTGACGGTCACGACGACGGTGTCACTGTAATTTCCCGGTGCTGGCGTGTTCTGTGCCGGTACGCGCCCGTAAACGTTCAGTGTCTGCAGGCTGCCTGTTCCGGTACCGCTGACGGTTTGTCCGGCCGCACTTCCCCAGACATTCGTGCGGTTGGCGTCGCGGTAGAGCCCGTAGATTATCGATGCACCTGCCAGCACCATCTGGCGCGCGGCCGGCGGGCTGTTGCTCAGGCCGCCATTCAGCGCGACACTGTAATTCAGGCTGCTGGTGCAGGTGAGTGTGACGGCCCCGGCCGCATCGACTGCGGTATTGAGAACGCCGTGACTGCCGAAATTGATGTTCTGCGCCGAAACAATGCAGGTGGGCGAGACCGCAGCCGTGACGTTGAACGGCACCTGCGTGGGGTTCTGGGTGACGTCGGCGCAGTTCGGTGCAAATAAAGTGAAGGACGTATAGGTGAAATTGGTCTCGGCGCCGGCAAAGCTGGAGAGATAGGGGCCACGGGCCGCAGCGGCCTGACCGGCGTTGATCCTGCCATAAACCGTGCGGGTCGTGCTGTTGAGCAGAAGTGGCAGTGCCATGTCGATCGGCGGAGGCGATCCGAGTGCGGACTGCGTAACCGACCCCCAGGGCGTCGTGCGTCCGGAGTTCTGGTACAGCTGATAATTGAGGATGTTGCTGCCCTGGAGCATCCGGCGGATGCCGCCCGATTGTCCGCCGCTGCCGGCATTGATGTTGGGGCAGATGCGGATGGAAAGTGCCAGTGACAGGGGGTTGGAGCAGGTGACCGACAATGTTGCGGTTGTATCGACGGCGCTGCCGCTTGCAAGGTTGACGAAACCGAAACTCATGTCCGACATGCTGAAGCTGCAGCTTTGCGCCAGAACCGGTGATGCGGACAGGAAAGCGGTGATGGCAAGGGCGGTGGGGGTCAGAACTTTCATTGGACGCTCCTGCATATGGCCTCAAGGGTGGCGCGGATCCTGGCGGCAGGGGGAATGGTAATCTGCGCTTCGCACTCGCCTTTCGTGGGTTGCGTGATGGAAAGCCGATGGGTTTTGCCGATATTGTCGAGATAGGCCTGTCCGTCATAACCGACGACGAAGTCGCGCTTGCCGTCGATCTTGCCGGTCGATCCGGTTTCGATGAATTCGCCGGTCTCGTCCTTCAGCGTCACCAGCGCTACCTGGCCTCCGGTTTCCACCTTGAAATCGACGACTGCGCCCGCGCGCTCTGCTGGTGTGACTCTCTGTTTTGTCCTGTCTATGCGGGCATCGACGGGAAGATTGCTGGGGTCCAGCGTGATATTGTTGACGTCATAGGACCGCAGGTTGGGAAGCAATATCTTTCCGCGGCGGTTCGTTTGGCCGATGGGGCGGTTTTCCAGCAGAATATCAACACCGGGTGCACCTGCATCCACAACCGCAAAGGCGTCATCGATCCGGTTTCCGACAAAGACATCGCCGCCCGCCAGCGCTATCGATCCGTCGATCTGCGCATAGGCCTGCGTTGTGCGGTTGAATTGATCGACACCCGCGGCAACGCGCGCGACGCTGCCGCGATAACTGCCGGACACGGAGGCGATATCGTTGCCGCCCGTCGAACCGCGCAACCGCCAGCCATAGCTTCCCTCGGCCTGCTCTTCGGATTTCCCGACCTCCGCTGTCAGGGAATATCCATCGGCATCCGACGACATGCCGGCCGAACCGGAAACACCGCCGCCGAACGACCAGGACAGCCCGGCGAAGATGCCGTAGGAATGGCTGTCCTCAAGGTCTTTATAGGCGGTAATGAAGATATTGCCGTTTTCGCCGAAGGGCCGCGTTGCGGAGAAGCCCAGCAGTCGCGACCGCCTCTCATCGAAGGTTTCCAGCTGTGTATAGGAGAAATTCAGGCTCGTTTCATCAAAGCCGAGCCGGGTGGAAAGAGAAATCTGGTCCAGCGCACGCGGCGGTCGCGCGCTCAGCAGACCGGCTATCGTCCGGGTCTTCGAAATATCGGCGGAGACGGAGGCCATATCGTTGTAGTCACCGAAGGTGTGTTGTGACCGCGCATTAAACCTTACGCCGAGCAACTCCGCTTCGACGCTTGCGGACAGCTGATAGCCGCTTTCCGCACCAAAATGGCTTGATGCGCCCGAAACCGCTGCCAATCCATGGGCCCCAAGCGTGAAGACGCCGCCAAAGCCGATATTGTAAAAATCTTCCCCACCTTCGGCGTGACCTTCGAGCGTCAGGCTGTCCGATAGCCCGTAACGCACCGTCGCCGATCCGAGCAGTCGTTCATCGTAGTCGAAAGAGGAGGTTCCGTAATTGCGCCGGGCAAAACCGAGCTCCGCGGAAAAGTCGATCAGGCCTTGCGCCAGCAGATTCGGCGACGTGTAAAAGGGCGTTTCGGATACGGTTTCGCGGCCCAGCGCGTCCCGCACCACCAGTCTTGCATTTCCCGCGCCGCTGATCACCGGAAGGTTGGTGATGGAGAACGGGCCTTCGGGCACATCCTGCGACAGGCGGCGAATATTGTTGACGTAGACATCGACGGTTGAAGGCACCGCCGCGGAGCCGGCGAATTCAGGCATCGGCATGGTGACGATATCCGGCCGCAGATCGAAGTTGCGGCGGACCTGCACTCCACCCAACCGCGTCGGGCGTGTCCAGCTCAGTCCGCCGGTGATCAGGTCTCCGGCCCGATAGGTCGTCAGGCTGTCCTCATCGGAATAGCTCCAGGTGGTATCGAGGCGCTGGGTGTCGAATTGCGACAGACGGGAGGTGCTCAGAACCTGAGACGATGACAGCACGCCGAGCGGGCCGAACACCCGGCTTTCAAGCAGGGCCGAGACACCATTGAAGTCGGCAATATCCGACCATTTGCTGCCGCCGGACGAGCCGTAGATCGTGTAGTTCACCAGACCTCCGAAATCGCTTGTGGCCTTTTCCTGCGCATCTCCGTCTTCCTCCTGAGGGCTCTTGCCGGATGCATCGATCACCTTGCTTGCCCGCGCTGCCATGGGCAGGGTGAAATGGATGGACTGCGTGCTTTCGTCGTAACGCGCCACCACATCCGGCAGTCTGGAAACATCGATCCAGCCATCGTCGCCTGCGGCACTTTCAACCGGAGAAATCCCGATATTTTTCAGCTGCTCCGGCTCGATGAGAAGTGATCCGGTGTCGTTTTGACGAAATGTCGCGATCAGTTCCGTTGAAACATCGTTGATGTAGACTTCAAGCTGCAATTGTCCGGCCTCTTTTGCGGCAAAGGAGGCCAGTGGCGTCGCAGGGGGCAAATCCTGCGCCACGGAGACGCTGCTCGATGAAATGATCGTCAAACCTGCAATCGTCAAAACGGCAAGGTCAGCCGCCGTTGACGCGCGCCGTCGCATTGACGGGGCCGCCTTCGCTATCCGCTGAAATCTTCAGCGTGCCGCCGGCTCTTTTGCCGCCTGTCGCCGGAACAAGGAAGCTTGCGCCGGATTTGCCGAGCACATAGCCCACGAGGCCCTGCTGCTGGGCAATCGCTTGTCCGTTGCCGCTCAGAATTTTCAGATTGGCGATCCGTATCCGTTTCTGGCCCGCGTTGGAGACGGATACCCTGTAACCTTTGCCCTGTGGCGTTATCGACCAGACCGGCTCGGCATCACCTGTGGATGCGGGGGAGAAGAAAACGGGTATCGAGTGACGAACGACCAGATTGACCGTGCCGGGCTGGGGTCTTCCCGCAGCGGGCAACTCGTCCACGATGACGCGATAACTTTCTTCTGCCCTGACGGGCGCCTTGGAAAGCCGCACGATGCGGATAAGGTTCTCCGCCCCCGGTTTCAGCTGCGTCATCGGCGGGCTGGCGACAACATCCTCGGCTGCGGTATAGATGTCCGAACCGTTTTGCTGGGTCCAGCGGAATATCCGCACCTGAACGTTGATCGGAGTTTTGGCGTCATTCCATATGCGCAGGCTGGACGCCGCCGTCGGCGCCCTCAGGTCCAGGATGACGGGTGCAACGCGCAGGGATGCTGCGTGCGAAGGTGAGACACTCAAACCGGCAATAAACGCAGCCGCTAAGGTAAAAAGACGCATGCGCGATCCTCCCTATGGCGATCAGTAATTGAGCGTGGCCGTCACCGTATCGGTATAGACGCCGACCGCAGGTGTCGTCTGGGCAGGCACACGCCCATAGACCGTGAATGTTTGCGGCGCTCCTGTTCCTGTTCCAGTCTGCCGGTCCGTTCCCACGGTATCTCCCCAAACCGTGGTGTGTGCGGCAGTCGTGTAGAGCGAGTAGGAAATGGTAGCGCCTGCCGGGGATGTCATCAGACGGTCGGCGACCGTGGCGCCCGAACCGGCACCCGCGCTCAGGCCCAGGCTGAAGGGTGTGCTGGACGTGCATTGGACGACGATCTGGCTGGTGGCATCGACATTGTCACTGATGACGCCGTTCGTGCCGAAATTCAGATTGCCGGCCGAGTTGATCTGGCATGCCGCCTGAATGGTGATCTGTACCGTGAAATTCGAGGTGGCGACCTGCGCCATGCCTGATGCCGGCACAAGGATGCACGCCGCAAGTGACAATAGGTAGCCTGATGTTGTGAACTTCATGCTCTCTCCCCAAGCTGCTGCGTTGCCGATTATCGCGGTGCGTAACGCAGAATCACCCCAATAGCGGGTAATTAGAATAATCTAATATTCACTTCGATTAGGTTAACAAATTCTTAACGGCGGAGACCCGAAAAACCACAGGCTGAATGCGGTATGAAATACAACCTTGAAATCAGGGAAGCTGGCAATCCCAGAAACGCGAAAATTATCGAAAAATAATTAATAATCAAATGTTTGGACACATCCCGCAGGAGCTGGGAAGGGTAGTGGCGCACAGGCGGATGAGGGCGCCTCGTTCCGCCCGTTCAGCCGATGGTCATCTGGCATCTTTATTCCTGACTTTCGAGCCGGTAGCGGCTTCCCGGATATAATAACCGTACCGATGTTACCGCGCGGCTGGAAGACCAGGTCCGCCGCCGAACCTGCAGGCATGGCTCGTTACGGCCGATTGCCAGTAATTTGCATTCCCATGGCTGCGGCGCGGCTGCCTCGATGAATTGTTCGGTCCGGGAGATTGGTGCCAACGCCGTCAGATAGGCGTTCGGCGTCATGGAACTGAAATCCTGCCGCAGATAATCGGGGGCGACCTCGGCATTCACGAAACGGTCCTCCAGCTGGATCGGCACGTCATCTTCGTGATGCACGATGATCGAATGGAAGATCTTCGAGCCGACGTCGATTTCGAGCGCCGAGGCGAGATCGGGACCGCATACCTCGGTCTGCGCCAGGATCAGGCTCGCCTGATGGGAGGAACCCCGTTCCTTGATCTCGTCGGCGATGTTTCGCACACCCATCATGCCGGCGCTTCTTTTTTTCGAGGCGACGAATGAACCGCGTCCCTGAACGCGCACGATGACGCCTTCGGTCGCAAGCTCGCGCAGGGCGCGGTTTGCCGTCATTCGGCTGACGCCGAGCATCTCCACCATCTCGTTTTCGGAAGGGACCCGGTGATGGAGAGGCCATTCGCCGCTCGCGATCTTTGCCTTGATTTGCGTTTTCACGCGCTCATAAAGCGGCAGAGAAGGATACTCGCTGGATGTGGCAAGGTCGCTTTCGATCACGGACGGCATTTAAACTCCCTAAAAATCGGCGGATTGCCTAAAATATAACCAGCATTGCGGGCACATGCAAAATATCATCTTTGCACTTGCTTGTCTCCTAAAACCATGCAAGGTTACATATACAACTTGCGAAATGTCGATGAGGGTGACGGGTCGATCTTTTGCAGGCGCATTTTTCGCGTAAATGGCTGAGGTGAGGATGTTTGCGTGCCGACCGGTTCCGGGAAGGGAAATCAGGCCAGCGCCGCCGATACGGGAAGGAATAGCTGCGAATGCGTGGTTTGCGAGCCATTCGCGCTTCCGTCGATTTGCAGAAGGCTGCAGGGAGTACGGCGCAGGATGGCTGGATTGGCGTTATCAGAGTTTAAAATGATGACGGTTTCCCCATCGCCGCCCCTTCTCCCTGCGGTTCTGTGGCATCGAAGCCATTTCATCGAAGTTGTATAGTGAACTTGAGAGGATTTATCTTTGTTGTCCGGGTTTTGCTGATGTGGAGTCGCGACCGTGTGTCATGACAATCCGCGCCGCTGATCCCGGGGAAAGATCGGCAGTTTCTCATCATATCATCAGGGAGATCCCGCGCCGGCACCGCATGAATTTGTGCCGACACCATGCCAACCATCAATCAAAAAGGGGAATAAGATGTTGAATGCAAAATTTAAATTCGCGCTTGCCGCCACTGCCCTGTTTGCGGCGCTGCCGATGAGCTCGGCCCATGCCGCCAGCTATTGCGGAGAAGGCAAAACCGTTACTTTCGCCGGTATCGACTGGGAGAGCGGCGCCTTCATCACCGAGGTCATGAAAGCCATTCTGTCGAAGGGATATGACTGCAAGGTCGATTCCATTCCCGGCAATTCCGTGACGCTGGAACAGGCCACGGCCAATAACGACGTCCAGATTTTCGCCGAGGAATGGATCGGCCGCTCCGACGTCTGGAACAAGGCCGCGGCCGCAGGACAGGTAACGTCTGTTGGCAAGACTTTCGTCGGCGCTTCCGAAGGCTGGTTCGTTCCCGAATATCTGATCAAGGGCGACGCGACAAAGGGCATAGAGGCAAAGGCCCCTGACCTGAAAAGTGTCGAGCAGCTTTCCGATCCCAAGATCGTCGCCCTTTTCCAGGACCCTGAAGAGCCGTCCAAGGGACGTTTCCTCAATTGCCCGTCGGGCTGGACCTGCGAGGGGGTCAATACGGCCAAGCTTCAGGCCTACAAGCTCGACCAAACCTATGTGAATTTCCGCCCCGGCACGGGCACGGCGCTGGATGCCGGGATCAGCGCCGCTTATCTCCAGGGTGAGCCGCTGCTGTTCTATTACTGGAGCCCAACCGCGATCATGGGCAAATACAAGCTCGTGCAGCTTTCCGAGCCGGCCTATACCGAAGCGTGCTGGAAGGACCTGACGAGTGCCGACGGCAAGCGTGAGGCGGGATGCGCTTTCCCGGCGGTCGAGGTTGCCTATGGCGTCAACAGTGACTTCGCCAAGGCCGCGCCGGATATCATGGAAATCCTCGGCAAGGCCACTTTCCCGCTCGAAGAGGTCAATTCCAGCCTCGCTTACATGGTCGACGAGAAGGCTGACGCGGTTGCCGCTGCAACACGCTTCCTGAAGACCAAGGGCGATATCTGGGGCGCATGGGTGTCGCCGGAGGCCAAGACCCGTATCGAGGCCGCGATCAAGTAGCAATCACGGGGCCGCATGCCGGATGGGCATGCGGCTTTTTCTTTTCCCGTCAGAACCGTGACCGTCGGGGACGGAAGACGGCAAAGTGCGAGGACGCCACCCGATGTTTCCTGAAACTTTTCATATTTCCATTCGTGGCCCGATCAACGACTTCGTCCAGTCGCTGGTCGTCAATTACGGCTTCGTGTTCAAGGCGATTTCCCAGACCATTCTGCAGGTTATCCTGTTCATGGAATGGATATTGCGCGGCCTGCCGTGGTGGCTGGTTCTCCTCGCCTTCCTGGTGCTTGCATGGTTTGCCGCACGTAAAATCTCGCTTGTTCTCATGGTCGGCGTCATGCTGCTGGTCGTCGGCGCTCTCGGCCTGTGGGATCTGACGATGCAGACACTGGCGCTGATGCTCATCGCCAGCCTGATCTCCGTCATCATCGGCGTTCCCGTCGGCATCTGGCTTGCCAAAAGCCAGATCATGCGGCGTATCACGCTGCCTGTCCTTGATGTCATGCAGACGATGCCGAGTTTCGTTTATCTGATCCCGGCAATCATGCTTTTCGGCCTCGGCAAGGTGCCGGCGGTGCTCGCGACCATCATCTACGCCGTGCCGCCGCTGATCCGGTTGACCGATCTCGGCATCCGTCAGGTCGATCGCGAAGTGGTGGAGGCGGCAACCGCTTTCGGCGGCAGCCCGTCACAAATCCTGTTCGGAGTGGAGTTGCCGCTGGCCACGCCCACCATCATGGCCGGTCTGAACCAGACGATCATGATGGCTCTTTCCATGGTGGTTGTTGCCTCGATGATCGGCGCGCGTGGCCTGGGTGAGCAGGTCCTGAACGGAATTCAGACACTGGATGTCGGAAAGGGTCTCGAGGCGGGTTTGGGCATCGTCATTCTCGCCATCGTCCTCGACCGTATTACACAGGGCTTCGGCCAATCCAGCCGGAAGGAGCGCGGCGATGACTGATATCGCAATCCGTAACGTTTCCAAGATTTTCGGCGGCAACTGGAAGACAGCGCTCGCCATGGCGCGGGACGGCGCTGACAAGGCCGAAATATTGGCCAAGACCGGATGCAGCGTCGGCCTCGACAATGTCAGCCTTGATATCGCCGGCAGCCGCATCTTCGTCATCATGGGGCTGTCGGGTTCCGGAAAATCGACGCTTGTGCGCCATATCAACCGCCTCATCGAACCGACAAGCGGTGAAATTCTGGTTGGCGGCAGCAATGTGCTTGATCTTAACGCCAAGGACCTGCGGGATTTCCGCAATCGCCGTGTCAGCATGGTGTTCCAGAATTTCGGGCTGATGCCACATCGCAGCGTTTTGCAGAATGTCGTTTATGGTCAGCGTGTGCGCGGGCTTTCGAAGGCGGAAGCGAACCCGATCGGCATGCAGTGGATCGAGACCGTCGGGCTTACCGGTTATGAAAACAAGATGCCCCACCAGCTTTCCGGCGGCATGAAACAGCGTGTCGGGCTTGCGCGGGCTCTGGCTGCCGATACCGACGTCATCCTGATGGATGAGGCATTTTCCGCCCTCGACCCGTTGATCCGCGCGGATATGCAGGATCAGCTTCTGCAGCTGGAAAAGAACCTCTCGAAGACGATCGTCTTCATCACCCATGATCTGGATGAGGCACTGCGCATCGGTGCGCAGATCGCCATTCTGAAGGACGGGAAACTGGTGCAGGTCGGGACGCCGGACGATATTCTCAATCGTCCCGCCAATGACTATGTCGCCCGTTTCGTGCAGCGTCGCACCGGCGCCGAGGCCGCCCATCATGATTGAGACCGTGATCATCGATCAGGGTGCGTCGTGGCGGGATGTCGCCATGGTTGCGAAAGGCGCGCGGCTCCAGCTTGCCGATGCGGCGTGGGCGCGCATCGCCGCCGCGCGTGACATTGTCGAGGCGCTGGTGTCGAAAGGCGTGCGTGGTTACGGCATCAATACCGGTGTCGGCGCCCTCTGCGATGTGATCGTGGACAGGGATCGGCAACAGGCCCTGTCGCGAAACATCCTGCTCAGCCATTCCTGCGGCGTGGGGGAACCGCTGGGGCGGGAGAAGACACGCGCCGTCATGGCTGCCCAGATCGTCAATTTTTCCCATGGCTTTTCCGGTATTCGCGTGGAGACCGTCGAGGCGCTGCTGGCCCTGCTGAATGCGGATATTCTGCCTGTCATTCCCTCGCGCGGTTCGGTCGGGTATCTCACCCATGCAGCGGCGATCGGGCTGGTACTGATCGGCGAAGGCGAGGCGATGCGTGGTGACGAAAGGCTGTCCGGCCGCCACGCATTGGCGGCGGTTGGTTTTACGCCGCTCGTGCCGCTTGCCAAGGAGGGACTGAGCCTCGTCAACGGAACACCCTGCGCCACCGGTCTTGCCTGCCTTGCGCTGTCGCATATGGAAAACCTGCTGGGCTGGGCCGACGCGGCGGCTGCGATGAGCTATGAAAATCTCGGTGCGCAATCCGATCCCTTCGCGGCAGCGCCGCTTGCTTTGCGCGTTTCCCCGGGCCTTCAGGCTGTGGGAAACAATCTCCGCCATCTTCTGGCTGAAAGCCCCCTGCTGGCGCGCTCGGCGGGGTCGCGCACGCAGGATCCGCTCAGTCTTCGTGCCGTGCCGCAAATCCATGGCGCCATTCGTGACAGCGTCGTGCAGATCGGCGGCGTGGTAAATCGCGAATTGGCAAGCGTGACCGACAATCCGGTCGTTACCGGCTCACCCGATGTGCCACAGGTGCATTCGCAGGCCCATGCGGTCGGCGCGGCATTGGGGCTTGCCATGGATGGTCTTGCCGTGGCGGCTGCGGAACTGGCGAGCATTGCGGAACGCCGGATCGACCGTCTCGTCAATCCGCTGGTCAGCGGCCTGCCGGCTTTTCTGGCGGAAGGCAGCGGCGTCTGCTCCGGCTTCATGATCATTCAATATACGGCGGCGGCGCTGGCGGCGGAAAACCGGCGGCTGGCCGCGCCCGCAAGTCTGGACGGTGGCATTACGTCTGCCCTGCAGGAAGATATCCTCACCCACGCCACGCCTGCGGCCGACAAGGCGCTCTCCATCATCGCCAATCTGGAAACCATTCTTTCGATCGAGATCATGTGCGCGGCGCAGGCCTATGACATGCAGCCGGGGGACGCCGGCATGGCGCCCGGCACCCGCGCAATCTACCGGCGTGTCCGCGCCGGCGTTCCTTTTTATCGGGATGACCGGCCGCTCAATTCTCTGCTTGCCGTGGTGGAGAGGCTGTTGCGTACGACGGATGCCGGGATCGGAAGTTGACCACAGGCGCGGATGGCGCGCTGCTGCAGATGGCATGGGGCGCTGGACAGGTCTGTATCCGGTGCCCATGAGCCTGCCGCCGCCTGTCGTATAAATTCCCGCTCGGACAGGAAAATAGTCGCCCCAAACAGCGTCAAGTCATTGGAAAACCACGCTGCACGGGCCGGGGTTTTTGAAGCCTGAAAAACCGGTCTGCAGATATTGCAACCCCCAATATTCTATCCTGCGTTGATGAATAATCACAGGATGCAATTAACGCATCATTAACCATGTTGGCCTAGTTCTGCCTGTTAACGCCGGATTTTTATCGGCGCATCCAGGGCCATGATTCCCGTTTCGCGTATTGGCAACTTGCTCATTCTTCTCGTTTGAAGGTGGAACGTTGAATGCGGTCTCATTGGCTTCCAGCCCTTCTTTGCACCATTGCCGCCAGCGCCCTGGCGACAGGTTGCGCGAATGGTTCAAACGCTCGAAAACAGCAGGCAGGTGCCGTAAGCACGACAACGTCCGGCAGCCACGCAGGTGGCACGCATGGCGGGGATTTGCCGGGTGTGACCGGCTCCATAGCCGGTCCGGTGACATCCCAAACGCGCGAAAGGGCCGAGCACAAGGGGCCTCTGTCGCTTGAGACCGCGGTCAGAAAGGCAGTTGACTGGCACCCTGCCGTGACGGAGACGATTGGCCGGCTGCGCCAGCAGACCGAATCCGTCAACGAAGCCCGCGCCGGTTATCTTCCAAATCTCAGCTGGGGGCTGGATTCCTCCTACAATACCAATCGGTCGGATCGCTACAGCCCGGATCTGAACTTCAATGTTTCCCAGATGCTCTATGATTTCGGCAAGGTCGACAACCGGGTCAAGATTGCCACGGCCGGGATTGCGGGCCGGAAATCGCAAGTTCTGATGGCTGTGGATGATCTTGCCCGCGAGGCGGCCTATTCGGTCATTGAAATTCAGCGCAACCGTTCCCTGCGGGGTGTCGCGCGAGACCAGATCAAGGATACGAAGGCCATTCTAGAGCTGGTGAAATCACGCACGGACAAGGGCGCAAGCACGCGTTCCGACCTGCTGCAGGCTGAGGCGCGTGTTCAGGCGGCAGAGGCCACATTGCTGGAAATCGAAGGGCAATTGTCCCGATGGGAAGCGGTGCTTGCGAATTTGAGCGGCATTGCGGGACGGATCGACGTATCGGATACGATACCGGCCTGGCTGTCAAAAGCCTGCGGTGCCAGGGAAATGGACTGGTCGCGTGTGCCGGCGGTCATGCAGGCAGCGGCGGATCGTGAAGCCGCGGCCGCACAGATCGATCTCGCCAAGGCCGAAGGCCTGCCGACCCTGTCTCTCGATGCGGGAATTGGCGTCGATGTTACCGAGATGAGTTCTTTCGATCCCGACTATAGCGTCGGATTGCGAGTTACCGGCAGCCTTTACAATGGTGGCGCGACAAGCGCGCGACGGAACATGGCCGTGCAGGCGCTCGGCGCATCGCAGGCCGCGGAGGCGCGTGCGCGGGTCGATATCCTGCGAAACCTCACGGAAGCCAGCAGTCAGATTTCGAGCAAGGAAAGTCTGCGCCGCTCGCTTTCGACGCGTCAATCGACGATGAGACAGACCCGCGATCTCTACCGTACACAATATGTTGAACTGGGCACACGCAGCCTGCTCGATCTGCTCAATGCCGACCAGGAACTTCATGCCGCGAGGTTCGATATCAGCAACATCCAATATGACCTGCATAGGTTGAACATCGACTGCACGTTCAATGCCGGGCGGATGCGCGAAGCCTTCGCGCTCGAAGGCCAGACCGTTCAAGGCATATCGCTCTAGGCGCAACTTGTTGCGACCCCTCGCGGGTGACGGCCTATCTATTTGATTTTTATCAATTTTTAAACGATAGGGACGTTCGCGTTCCGATTGAAGAGGGCTTTGCGTCGTCTCGCTTTCTGGCTACATACCCCCTCTTTTTCAGCCCTCTTGGGCGGAGCTGGACTTGCACCGGCCGAAGCCGAAACATCCGTGTGCAGCGGAAAAATGCCGGCTGGTTTTCCGGTCGCGAACAGGGTCTGCAGCCCGGCATTTTGACGACGGCTGGCCACGCGCTGCGCCCTTCAGTTCCCCCATGGATTTTGAGGGGATGTTAGCCCTGGGATTTCGGAGGAGTCCATACAACAGAATATGCTAATGCTCTCCCCGGTTGTTTTTTCCTTGCGATGTTTGGTTTTTATGCAATTATGAGGATGGGAGAGGGCCCCTGAGAGGGAAATTCCCCTGAGACAAGAGATGAGAGCCATTTGATTACAGGCTCTGTACGTCGCAGCGGTTAGCCGTTCGCAAAAATCCAGTTTCTTGAATGTTGCTTGGTGTTCCGGGCGACAGTGAATTTCTGTCGCCGATGTTGCCGCGTTGCAGGAGGACAGTTTCATGGTTGCGATAATAACCGACAAGGCCGCCGGAAGTTCTCGGACCGTGTCGCTCGACAACTTGAACATAGACAAGCCCAGCATTGTGCAGATTCGCGCCAGCCGCAACGAGGTCTCCGACTTCGTGCGTGATGGCGACGATCTGCTGCTTCGCATGCGATCCGGTGAGACAATCCGGATCGGAAATTTCTATCGCGAGGTCGATGGCGACCACAGCCAGCTGGTGCTGGAAGACGAGGACGGCAATCTCTGGCTCGGCGAACACAGTGACGGTTTGGCGGATTTCCGCTTTTCGCAGATTGAAGGCGTAGACCAACTTGTTGGTGCGTCAACGAATGACGGCTCCATTCTCGGCCTTGCTGCGCTGGGCCTGCTGGCTGCCGGCGGCGCTATCGCAGGCGGAGGTGGCGGGTCTTCTGATGATGATGGCGATGCTGATGCCGACGCGGATGCCGATGCTGACGCCGATGCGGATGCTGACGCAGATGCGGATGCTGACGCGGATGCCGATGCTGACGCGGATGCCGATGCAGATGCGGATGCGGATGCTGACGCGGATGCCGATGCTGACGCAGACGCGGATGCAGATGCTGACGCGGATGCCGATGCTGACGCCGACGCGGATGCAGATGCTGATGCCGACGCGGATGCCGATGCTGACGCAGATGCGGATGCCGATGCTGACGCGGATGCTGATGC
>NZ_QKML01000018.1:0-79155 GCF_003208455.1 Rhizobium sp. UGM030330-04 | reverse complement strand
AGCCGGTCGATTTGCCCGCTGGCGCCTCATCCGGCTTGCCTTCCATCGGGGGGGACAGCACTCTAACGTGCCGACCCGGAATCGGTTCCGGCGCGTTGATCACGCGAGACGAATTCGCGATCTGCGCGGCAGTTTTATATTTTTTTTTGGGGGGAGAACACGAAGGCAAGTGGCACGCCCTAGGGGAGTCGAACCCCTCTTTTCAGAATGAAAATCTGACGTCCTAACCGATAGACGAAGGGCGCGTGCGCTTGTGGTGTGGCGCCCTTATAGTCAGGCTCCGGTTGCTCCGCAAGCGGAAAAATGCATGATTTGACAAAAAAATGACATGGGCGGCCAAAGCCCCTGCAAAACAAGGATTTCCGTTTCGTAACAAATGGTTAAATGGTTGCTGCATTCGTAGTTCCAGCGCTTTTTGCGTGTGGAGAACGATGTGGGGCACCAATCTGGAAGGGGCTGCGATTCACTCAAGGCAGCTGTGGATGTGAGCGGAATGCGCCGTCATCATATCAATGGTGAGCTTCGCCAGATGCTCCAGCGTCATCACCGGCTTGTCCCGGGTATCTGCCGCCGATTGATTTTGGTGATGTGTTCAGGTCCTTGGGACAAGCCCGGGGATGACGCTGAATGCAGGGACGGGCTGGCCGTTACCAATGAAAAACGGGGCCGAAACGGCCCCGCTGGATGATGCTTCGATGGTAAAGGTCTCAGTGCAGAATCTGGCTGAGGAACAGCCGGGTCCGCTCGTGCTGCGGATTGTCGAAGAATTCGGCGGGCGAGTTCTGTTCGACGATCTGGCCCTGGTCCATGAAGATGACGCGGTTGGCGACCTGGCGGGCGAAGCCCATTTCGTGGGTGACGCACAGCATGGTCATACCGTCTTCGGCGAGGCTGACCATGGTGTCGAGCACTTCTTTCACCATTTCCGGGTCGAGCGCCGAGGTCGGCTCGTCGAACAGCATGATCTTCGGCTTCATGCAGAGCGAGCGGGCAATCGCCACGCGCTGCTGCTGGCCGCCGGAGAGCTGGCCGGGATACTTGTTCGCCTGCTCGGGAATCTTGACGCGCGTCAGATAGTGCATCGCCACTTCTTCGGCTTCCTTCTTCGGCATCTTGCGAACCCAGATCGGCGCCAGCGTGCAATTTTCGAGGATCGTCAGATGCGGGAAGAGGTTGAAGTGCTGGAACACCATGCCGACTTCACGACGCACCTCATCGATCTTTTTCAGATCGTTGGTGAGTTCGATGCCATCGACATTGATGGTGCCGGACTGGTGCTCTTCCAGCCGGTTGATGCAGCGGATCATGGTCGATTTGCCCGACCCGGAAGGGCCGGCAATGACGATACGCTCACCGCGCATGACCTTGAGGTTGATATCGCGCAGCACGTGGAAGTCGCCATACCACTTGTTCATGCCGATGAGTTCGATTGCCACGTCCGTTGTCGAGACGGCCAGTTTTTTTGCTTGGGTTTCTGCCATTTGAGCGTCCCTTATCGTTTATGCCCGGTGTCGAGGTGCCGTTCCATGAACAGCGAATAACGCGACATGCCGAAGCAGAATATCCAGAATACGAAGCCTGCGAAAATATAGCCAGTCATGGCGGTGACGGGCGTGGCCCAGTTCGCATCCGATTGGTTGAGTGTGACAATGCCGAGCAGGTCGAACATGCCGATGATCGAGACCAGCGACGTGTCCTTGAACAGCCCGATGAAGGTGTTGACGATGCCCGGAATGACAAGCTTCAACGCCTGCGGCAGTACGATCAGTCTCGTCTTCTGCCAGTAGTTCAGGCCGAGCGAATCCGCACCTTCATATTGTCCCTTGGGAATGGCCTGCAGGCCGCCGCGGATCACCTCCGCCATATAGGCGGACGAGAAGAGCGACACACCGACGAGCGCGCGCAGGAACTTGTCGAAGGTCCAGCCGTCGGGCAGGAACAGCGGCAGCATGATGCTGGCGAAGAACAGGACGGTGATCAGCGGAATGCCTCTGATGACTTCGATGAAGAGCACGCAGAGCATCTTGATCACCGGCAGGTTGGAGCGCCGGCCGAGTGCCAGAAGAATGCCGAAGGGCAGGGAGACCGTGATCCCGAAGAAGGACAGGATCAGGGTCACCATCAGGCCGCCCCACAGCTGCGTTTCCACCTTCGGCAGACCGAAGACGCCGCCGATGAGCAGGAAAAACGCAATGAAAGGCAGGATGATGAAAAGCGCCAGCGCGTTGAGGCGCTTGAATGGCGCTTTTGGAATCAACATCGGGATCAGGAGGATGGCGAACGCCACCATCACAAGGATCGGACGCCAACGCTCATCGAGCGGATAGCGGCCAAAGACGAATTGCCCGAGCTTGGCCGATACGAAGGCCCAGCACGCACCGGACTGGCCGTCCGGCAGCGCACCGCCCTGCGAAGCGGTCAGGCAGGCGATACGATCGCTGCCGGTCCATACCGCGTCGATGAAGAGCCACTTGACGATCGGCGGCACCAGATAGGCGAGCAGGGCGATGGCAAGGACGGTGAGGACCGTATCCTTTGGCGTGGCGAAAAGTTTGGTGCGCAGCCAATGGCCCAGTCCGACGGCGCTTGACGGTGCGGGCCGGGCTTCCTCGATGGTCTGTCGCACGAAGGCGTGATTGCTTGTTGTCATCGATTATCGCTCCACCAGGGCCATTTTCGCGTTGAACCAGTTCATGACCACGGCCGTGAGCAGGGACAGCGAGAGATAGATGACCAGCCAGATCGCAACCACTTCGACCGCCTGACCCGTCTGGTTCAGGATCGTGCCGCCGACGGAGACGATGTCGGCGAAACCGACAGCGACCGCAAGCGAGGAGTTCTTGGTCAGGTTGAGAAACTGGCTCGTCAGCGGCGGGATGATGATGCGCATCGCCTGAGGCACGACGATCAGGCGTGTCGTGGTGCTGGAACGAAGCCCGAGCGCATCCGCAGCTTCCGTCTGCCCCTTTGCCACAGCCTTGATGCCGCCGCGAACGATCTCGGCGATGAAGGAGGCGGTGTAGAAGGACAGCGCGAGGAACAGCGACATGAATTCAGGCGCAACGACCGCGCCGCCGGTGAGATTGAACCGTCCGGCAATCGGATAGTCGAATGTCAGCGGTGCGCCGAGCGCGAGGAATGTCGCAAGCGGCAGGCCGATGATGAGAAGCGTCAGGGTAAGGCCGGTGCGGAACTGCTGACCGGTTTTCTCCTGCCTCGCCTTGGCCCAGCGATAGATGAAGACGCTGATGACGATGGCGACGAGGAAGGCCACCGGCACGAGCCAGATACCTTCACCCCAGAGCGGCTTCGGAAAGAAGAAGCCGCGATTGTTGAGATAGCTGCCGAGCGGCAGTTCCAGCGATTCGCGGGCCTGCGGCAGAACGGAGATGACGCCCTTGTACCAGAAGAAGATGACGAGCAGCGGCGGGATGTTGCGGAAGATTTCCACATAGGCCTGCGCGAGTTTCGAAATCAGCCAGTTGTTGGAGAGCCGGGCGATGCCGACGATGAAACCGATGATCGAGGCGGCGATGATGCCGAAAAATGCGACCTGGATCGTGTTGAGAATGCCAACGAGCAATGCACGGCCATAGGTCGCGTCGCTGGTATAGGCGATCAGCGACTGGCCGATATCGAAGCCGGCTCTTCCATTGAGGAAGCCGAAGCCGGATGAAATGTTGGACCGTTGAAGATTGGTGATCGTATTCGTCACGATGATCCAGACGAAGGCGGTCAGGATGACGACAGTCAGGACCTGATAGAAAACTCCGCGTATGCGTGGATCGTAGATAAGTGACGACGCGCTTTGCGCGCGCGATCGTTGCGAACTGACCGCGTTGCCTGCCATAGGCACCTTTCCCTTTTATATGCTCTTTGCGAGCTTATTTATATAATTTTAAATGGAGGCCGGGCGTTGCCCAGCCTCCTGTCATGATCTAGCCGATGATGGGGTCGATCAACGGACCGGCGGTGCGTATTGCAGGCCGCCCTTGGTCCACAGCGCGTTCTGGCCACGCTCGATCTTCAGCGGCGAGCCGGCACCGACGTTGCGGTCGAAGACTTCGCCGTAGTTACCCACCAGCTTGATGATGTTGTAGGCCCAGTCGTTGGTTACGCCGAGATCGGTACCGATCTTGGTTCCTTCTTCCGTGCCGAGCAGACGCTTGATGTCCGGATTGGCGCTGTTCTTCTGCTCATCGACGTTCTTGGAGGTGATGCCCAGCTCTTCGGCATTGACCATGGCGTAGTGAACCCAGGTCACGATGTCGAACCACTGGTCGTCACCCTGACGAACGGCCGGTCCGAGCGGCTCCTTGGAGATGACCTCGGGCAGGACGATGTTGTCGTCCGGGTTCTTCAGCTTCAGGCGGATGGCGTAGAGGCCGGACTGGTCGGTGGTGTAGACGTCGCAACGGCCGGAATCATAGGCGGAGGTTGCGTCGGCTTCCTTTTCGAAAACGACCGGATTGTACTGCAGGTTGTTGGTCTTGAAGTAGTCGGCGAGATTGAGCTCGGTGGTCGTGCCGGTCTGAACGCAGACGGCGGCGCCGGAAAGCTCAAGAGCGGACTTCACGTTGAGGCCCTTCTTGGCGATGAAGCCCTGACCGTCATAGTAGTTGACGGTGCGGAAGTTGAAGCCGAGCGACGTGTCGCGGCTGATGGTCCAGGTGGTGTTACGGGTCAGAACGTCGACTTCACCGGACTGGAGGGCAGGGAAGCGGTCCTTGCTCGAAAGAGCGACAAACTTCGCCTTGGAAGGGTCACCGAAAACCGCTGTGGCAATGCCACGGCAATAGTCCACGTCGATGCCGGACCATTCGCCCTTGTCATCGGGATTGGAAAATCCCGGAATGCCGGCGCTCACGCCGCAGGTGACGAAACCTTTTCCCTTCACGTCCTGAAGTGTCGCAGCCGAAGCGACCGAGGCTCCTCCCAAAACTGCTGCGCCAATGGCGGCTGACAGAATTGCCTTTTTCATTTTTCCCAACCTTTGTTTGTTATCGTCAATCGCAAGGGGACCGGCATGTTTGTTTTGCCCCAGCTCCCCCCTCAGCGAGATCTTTTCGATCCGCTTTTTCTATCACAATCGCAATTGGCAGCGGGGTCAAGACGTGCCGGCGATAATTGTGCCTATAAAACGGAATTTTCGAAATTTTGGTCGGGAAGTGTGCAAAGGGTGAAAATATAAGCATATTTTTGCGGAAATTTGCACTTGCACGATTTTTGTATACTTCTTGTATGCTGTTTCATGATGGATCAATCGACCCATCATGCGAGGGTTCACGGGACTTGACCTTGCCTTCCGCTCTCCGCATTGTCGCACGCGTCAATATTCTTTCGAAAGCTGATCTGAAATGACCAAGACAAATGACCTGCTTTCCGCCGCAGGTGTGAATACGCGCCTGACCCATGGCGGCAATGATCCCGCGGACTGTTTCGGTTTCGTCAACCCGCCCATCGTGCGTGGCTCTACCGTCCTTTTCCCGGATGCGGAGACGCTTTCGACAGAAAACCAGAAATACACCTATGGCACTCACGGCACGCCGACGACCGATGCGCTGTGCAACCTCGTCAACGAGCTGGAAGGTTCTTTCGGAACTATCCTCGTGCCCTCGGGGCTTGCGGCGATCACCGTGCCGTTCCTTGCCTATCTCGGTGCGGGCGATCATGCGCTTGTCGTCGATTCCGTCTATTTCCCCACACGCCGCTTCTGCAACACGATGCTGAAGAAGCTCGGTGTGGAGATCGAATATTACGATCCCGCGATCGGGGCTGGCATCGAAGCGCTGATCCGGCCGAATACGAAACTCGTGCATCTGGAAGCGCCGGGTTCCAATACGTTCGAGATTCAGGATGTCCGGGTAATCACGGAGATCGCCCATAGGCATGACTGCGTGGTCACGATGGACAATACCTGGGCGACGCCGCTTTATTTCAAGCCGCTCGATTTCGGCGTCGATATTTCCATTCACGCCGCCACCAAATATCCCTCTGGGCATTCCGATGTGCTGATGGGGTTCGTCTCGGCCAATGAAAAACACTGGAAGGCGCTTTATCAGGCCAATACCAATCTTGGCATCTGCGTCACCTCCGATGATGCCTACCAGATTCTGCGCGGCATGCGCACCATGGGAATCAGGCTGGAACACCATCAGAAAAGCGCGCTCGATATCGCTCAATGGCTGGAAGGCCGCAACGATGTGGCGCGCGTGTTGCATCCGGCCCTGCCGAGCTTTGCCGGTCACGAACTCTGGAAGCGTGATTTCAAGGGCGCGAGCGGTGTCTTCTCCTTCGTATTGAAGGCGGAAGAGGGCAAATACAAGCAGGCGGCGGCGGCCTTTCTCGATGCGCTGACCTTCTTCGGGCTCGGTTATTCCTGGGGCGGATACGAATCGCTTGCCGTGGCGGTCTCGCTCATCGACAGGACGATTGCCAAAGGTCCCTCCGAAGGGCCGGTCATCCGCCTTCAGATCGGGCTTGAGGATGTCGCTGATCTCAAGAAAGACCTCGAGGCCGGCTTTGCGGCCGCAGCCGGCATCTGACCTTAGTCATCAGCCCCTGGCGTGATAGCCATAAAGCCAGTCGAAGTCGTGCAGGAAGGCACTGGCGGGACGCGTTGAAAACACGAAGTCCCGCGCAATTCGGACCGGGCCTGTGGCGTGATAGGCAAAACGATTGAGAGAGGCCCGTTTGCGGGCCTTTTCTATGCGCGGGAGGCGCAAGGCCTCGAAAGCGGCAAGGGCCTGCGGCACGGGTAGGGGCTCTGCGGCAAGCACGCCGGCAAGTTCGAAGGCATCCTCTATCGCCATGGCCGCGCCCTGGGCGGCAAAGGGCATCATGGCGTGCGCCGCGTCGCCGATCAGCACCGTGTCACGGCCATTATGCCAGCGCCCCGGACCGGCCTGATAGAGCGGCCAGAACGTTGGATCTTCGGCTTTTTCCAGCAACCGCAGCAAATCCGGGCTCCAGCCGCGAAACTGTTCGAGCAGCATGGATTTCTGCCGTCCGCTCGATTCGGCGCGCCAGGTGGCGCCGGGATCGGCGCCCAGTGCAATGGCGACGATGTTGAAGCCGCCGACTTCCTTGAGCGGATAAGCGACGATATGGCCGCGGGAGCCGAGATAGGCGGTAACGGCGCTTTTGTTGATGGCGGACGGAACATTGTTTTCGGTGACCGTGAAACGCCAGGCGATATTGCCGGAAAAGGTGGCTGTCGGCGCGGCAGGAACGGCAAAGCGGGCCGCCGACCAGACGCCATCGGCGCCAACGATCAGATCGTGATCGCGGAAGGTGGTTGCGGCAATGATATCGGCGGTGGCGTTTTCTATGCGCTTGCCGAGATGCAGCCGGCAGAGCGGATTGCGTGTCACCGCATGGAGAAGTGCACCTTGCAGTGTCGAGCGGTGCAGCACGCCATAGGGTGCGCCCCAGCGTGTGCGGGCCACCGTGCCCATCGGCAGGGAGAGCAGCGTGGCAAGCGATTTTCCGGAGGCGAGGTCGACGCTGACCGGTTCGGTCCAGCGCGCCTCGATTTCCGGCAGCACGTCAAGCGTGGCAAGTATGCGGGCGGCGTTGGGTGACAGCTGCAGGCCGGCGCCGACTTCCGTGAGTTCACCCGCCTGTTCGATGATGTCGCAGCCGATCCCGTGCCGGGCAAAAGAAAGTGCGGCGGTGAGACCGGCGATGCCGGCACCGACAATGGCTACGGATTTTATGGGCATTGGTGCGCCCCGATCAGGAAAGGTGGAAGGTCAGGCGGCCTTCACATGGAAGACGCAGCCCGGAGGATTGGTCTGCTCGGCCTTCAGCGACGGATTGTAGCGGTAAAGGGTGGAGCAGTAGGAACAGACCTTCTCGTTGTCGTCGCCCATGTCGATGAAGATATGCGGGTGATCGTAGGGCACGGAAGCGCCGGTGCACATGAATTCCTTGACGCCGATCTCGATCATGCGGTGTCCGCCATCGTTCTGGAAGTGGGGAATGGGATGCCCGGCCATGTTCGTCTCCAAATGCAATATCGTTATCGAGCCGCGATCCGCCTTCGCGCGTCGGCTCGCCGTTGCGGATATGTAGCCTCAAACGCATTGCATCTCCATAAAAATCGTCAGCGAAACATGTTCAACATTGCTAATTCCTGCCATATGGTCCGGCAAAAAGGATGTCCTTGATGAATCTCAACACGCCGCAGTTTTCCGATTTTTCCCATGACGGCCTTCGCCTTGCCTATTTCGACGAGGGCGATCCGGCGGGCGATCCGGTTCTGCTGATCCACGGCTTCGCCTCCAGCGCCAATGTCAACTGGGTGCATCCCGGCTGGTTGAAGACGCTGGGTGAAGCGGGCTACCGGGTGATCGCCATCGATAATCGCGGCCATGGCGCAAGCGACAAGCCGCACGATTCTGAAGCCTATTATCCGCCCGTCATGGCGGAGGACGCCGTGGCGCTGCTCAATCATCTCGGCATCGCCGAAGCGCATGTGATGGGCTATTCCATGGGTGCGCGCATTTCCGCCTTTCTGGCGATGGCGCATCCGGAGCGCGTGCGTTCGCTGGTCTTCGGCGGGCTCGGCATCGGCATGGTGGAAGGTGTCGGCGACTGGGATCCGATTGCGGAAGCGCTGCTTGCTCCCTCGCTCGATGTCGTCACCCATGAGCGCGGCCGCATGTTCCGCGCCTTTGCCGACCAGACGAAAAGCGACCGGCTGGCGCTTGCCGCCTGTATCGAGACATCGCGGGTTCTCGTCACGCGCGAACAGGCTGAGAAAATCGACGCGCCGACGCTGATCGCGGTCGGAACCAAGGACGATATCGCCGGTT
This sequence comes from Rhizobium sp. UGM030330-04, assembly GCF_003208455.1. NCBI lineage: Bacteria > Pseudomonadati > Pseudomonadota > Alphaproteobacteria > Hyphomicrobiales > Rhizobiaceae > Rhizobium > Rhizobium sp. UGM030330-04. The sequence continues at coordinate 70,336 of NZ_QKML01000018.1, read as the reverse complement.
CCGGCGCGGAGCTTGCCGCGATCATGCCGCATGCACGGGCGATCGACATTCCCGGCCGCGATCACATGCTGGCCGTCGGCGACCGGGTGTTCAAGGCGGCGGTTCTGGAGTTTTACCGCTCGCTTTGATCGGGAGCATTTCCGGGAAAAAGTGGAACCCGGTTTTCTGTCCGCAAATGCGGCAACGCTCAGGACGGCAAGAAACGGTTTTTCATGCTGCATGAAGAAAAACTGAAGCCTTGCCGCCTTTAAAGTCGTCATTCGAATCCCATTTCTAATGCACGTCTTTTTCTGTATAAAGAACGACCACTGCAAACGAGGAGACCATTCATGGTCGCACGTACCGAGGCCCGTCAGCCCGAACAGCTGGCGATCGTCGATCCCATCTGGGGCAGCCTGCTCAATGAAGCCCGAAGTGCCGCGGCACAGGACCCGCTGCTTTCCGCCTTCCTTTATTCGACGATCCTCAATCACCGGTCTCTCGAAGAATGTGTGATCTACCGTATCTGCGAACTCCTCGATCATCCCGACATGCAGGCCGTGCTTCTGCGCCAGACCTTTCAGGACATGCTGGATGACTGGCCGGAATGGGGAAGCGTGCTGCGCGTCGACATTCAGGCCGTCTACGATCGCGACCCGGCCTGCACGCGCTTCATGGAGCCGCTCCTTTATTTCAAGGGGTTCCAGGCCATCCAGACCCATCGCCTCGCCCACTGGCTGCTGCAGAAGGGCCGCAAAGACTTTGCGTTTTATCTGCAGAGCCGCTCGTCGAGCATCTTTCAGACCGATATCAATCCGGCGGCGCGCATCGGCAAGGGCATCTTCCTCGACCACGCCACCGGGCTGGTGGTCGGCGAAACGGCCGTCATCGGTGATAACGTCTCCATCCTGCATGGCGTCACGCTCGGCGGCACCGGCAAGGAGGGGGCGGACCGCCATCCGAAGATCGCCAATGGCGTGATGATCGGGGCGGGGGCGAAAATCCTCGGTAATATCGAGATCGGCAGCTGCTCGCGCATTGCCGCCGGCTCGGTGGTGCTGAAGCCGGTTCCGCCCAAGACCACGGTTGCCGGCGTGCCGGCGCGCGTGGTGGGAGAAGCAGGGTGTTCGGAACCCTCGCGACTGATGGACCAGCTTATCGGAGCCGATATCTGACCACCCCGGAATTTTCGCGGTCGTCCGTATGGAAGACAGCGTGCGAAAGACATGGCCTGTGAAAGGCTGGGGCGATGCGCCGCTTTCACTTTACTTTGGCCTTTGTCCCATGCCAAAAGCGGGCCAACGCGAACCGCACAGGAGAATAGTGGTGAAAGCCGACGAAATCAAAAAACTCGACGCCTATTTCAAGCGCACCTTCAACCCGACGATGGTGGTCAAGGCGCGTCCGCGCAAGGACGATTCCGCCGAAGTGTATCTTGGCGAAGAGTTTCTCGGCGTTGTCTATATCGACGACGAGGACGGCGACCGCTCGTACAATTTCTCCATGGCGATCCTCGACGTCGACCTCTGACCGTCACCACTCGGTGACGGGTGGATTTTCGCATTTATCTATCAGTCGCCCGCGGTGGTTCACGCCGCGGGCGATCTGTTTTTTCGCTGTGTGATCCTCATCATCAGCCGGTCCTGCGGCCGCAATGTCACGCGCATCAGCGGCTCCGCCGCAGCCGGTGACGTGTTTTTAAGATGGATCGTCTGCAAGAGGACGGCAAGAATCGCCACGGCCTCCATCATGGCAAAGGCATTGCCGATACAGACGCGCGGACCGGCGCCGAAGGGCATATAGGCATAACGGTGGCGCGCCTTGACCTTTTCGGGTTCGAAGCGTGACGGGTCGAAACGTTCGGGCTCGTCCCACAGCGCGGCGTGCCGGTGCACGGCATAGATCGGCACATAAAGAATGGTTCCGGCCGGGATATCGTGCTCGCCGAGCCTGAAATCCTGCCGTGCCGTGCGGGTGATGACCGGGGCGGGCGGGTAAAGCCGCATCGCCTCCGAAAACACCTGCCGGGTGTAGGTGAGATTGGCGATATGTTCGGCCGCGACCGGCTCGCCGGCGGTGACGGCTTCGATTTCCTCGATGATTTTTCTTTCCGTTTCCCGGTTCTGCGACAGAAGATGGAAGCTCCAGGCAAGGCCGAGCGCCGTCGTTTCATGGCCGGCGGTGATGAAGGTCAGCAGATTGTCGATGATTTCCTCATCGCTCATCATGCGCCCGGTTTCCGGGTCCCTGGCTTCCAGCAGCATGGAGACGAGATCGGTTCTGTCGGTCGGGTTTGCCCGCCGCCCGGCAATCACCTTCGCGAGACTGGCGCGCAGGTAATCGACGGCGGCGCGGGATTTGCGCCGGCCGGGATGCGGCAGCCATTCCGGTGCGCCCAGCATGGCGAGCGCGAAGGTCCAGCCAGTCGGCCTCAGATAATCGGTGATGCTCTGTTCGACGTGCGCGATATCAATGTCGTATCCGCCGGACATCATGGTTTCCACGATGATGTCGAAGGTGGTTCGCATCATTTCGTGGCCGATATCGATGTTACCCATTGAGGGGGCGCGCCAGCGTGCTTGCGTGCGCCGTGCCGTGTCGATCATGACCGGCAGCAAATCCAGTAGCTTTTCGTGGCGGAAGGCGGCGGCAACGGATTGTCTTTGCCATTTCCAGTGGTCGCCATCGGCGGTCAGAAGACCCTGACCGAGGGCGGGGCCGAGCACCCGGCGCACGTCCTCACCCTTGCCGAGCAGGTGGGCGTTCTTGACCAGTGCCTCATGGATCAGTGCGGGATCGGCAAGATGCACACGCATCGTGCCACCGAGACGGGTGAAGACCGCCGGTTTGCTGAAGATTTCCGGCGGCAGTGCCTTCAACGGATTGCGGACAAGCGAGATTGCGAGACGTGCCGCCGCGAATTTCGACAGGGGTTCCGTCTCGGTTACATCCATGGACGGGGTGGAAAGGCCGGTTCCGATCATCGACAGCTCCTTAATTCACGTTGAATGACGGGACATTGCTGTTAAGGTGTATACCTTATTTTAGATACTTAAGGTGCATGCCTTAGATTTCAATGACGGGACGCGATTTTGATGAAGAACAATGATGCGGAACGACCACGGCGCACGCGGGACAGGATTCTGGATGCCGCCCTTGACCTCTTCAACGAGCGCGGGCCTGACCGGGTGACGACGGCTGAGATCGCCCTTTCAGTCGGTATCAACGAGGGTAATCTCTATTATCATTTCCGCACCAAGGAATCGCTGGTTCTCGCCCTGTTTGCGCGGTTCGAAGCCGATGCGATGGTTCTTGTCGCAACCGTTGACGGGGCAGATGAGGCGGCGGCGGCCACCTATGCCGGTTTTCTTCGGCAATGGTTCTCGCTGGTGTGGAATTACCGCTTTCTGTTTCGCGATCTGGTCGGGCTCGTCGCGCTGGCGCCGGGGCTGGTGGAGCCGGTCAGGGCCATAAGCGCCACCATGCGGCTGGCGGTTGGCGACATTGTCGGCCGGATGCAGAAAGCCGGATTGGTGACCATTCCCGAAAGCGAGCGCGATGCGGTTCTGACGAATCTATGGATCGTCTCGACCTATTGGGCTGCCTATCTCAATCTGCAGGAGGGTGTTGGCGAATTCAGGCCGCAGCAGCTGGACTGGGGGCTGCAACAGGTCTCCAGCCTGTTCCGGCCCTATCTCTCCGCCGAGGCAAGGGTCGAGCTTGAGGCTCTTGTCGAGAACGACATGTAATATCTCCGGCCGGAGACATGATTGGCTTGCAAAACACCCGCGACGAAATATGTCGCGGGCGTTTCGTCATTCTGGTTTACCGACGGCAGGCGTCAGGCCGCCTTGAGCAGATCGCCGTGGGGATCGAGCACGAATTTGGTTGCCGCGCCCTGATCGAAGCTTTCATAACCCTGCACGGCATCGTCGAGCGCGATGATCTTCGCATTGACGATATCGGCAATCGGCAGGCGGTCATGCAGGATCGCCTGCATGAGTTGGCGATTATACTTCAGCACCGGCGTCTGGCCGGTGTGGAAGGATTGCGCCTTTGCCCAGCCGAGGCCGAAACGCAGCGACAGGCTGCCCTGTTTTGCCGCGGCGTCGACCGCGCCGGGGTCCTCGGTGACGTAAAGGCCGGGAATGCCGATCGAACCGGCGGCGCGGGTGATCTCCATCATCTGGTTGAGAACGATGGCCGGCTGCTCGCCGCCCGCATGGCCGCGTGCCTCGAAGCCGACGGCGTCGATGGCGCTGTCGACCTCGTTGGTGCCGACGATCTCGGCGATCATGTCGCCCAGCCGGTCCCCCTTGGAGAGATCGACGGGTTCGAAACCGACTTTTGCCGCATGTGCGAGGCGATCCTTGTTGAAATCGCCGATCATGACGACCGCGGCGCCGAGAATGCGGGCGGAGGCGGCAGCCGCAAGGCCGACCGGGCCGGCGCCCGCGACATAGACCGTGGAGCCGACACCGACGCCCGCCTTGACCGCGCCGTGGAAGCCGGTCGGCAGGATGTCCGACAGCATGGTGAGGTCGCGGATCTTCGACATCGCCCTGTCGCGGTCAGGGAATTTCAGAAGGTTGAAATCGGCATAGGGGATGGTGACATAACGGGCCTGTCCGCCGATCCAGCCGCCCATGTCGACGTAACCGTAAGCGCCGCCGGCGCGCGACGGGTTCACCGTCAGGCAGACGCCGGTATCCTGTGACTTGCAGCAGCGGCAACGGCCGCAGGCGACGTTGAATGGCACCGAGACGATATCGCCGATTTCCAGCATTTCGACATCGACGCCCTTTTCGATGACTTCGCCGGTGATTTCATGGCCAAGGACGAGACCCGGCATCGCCGTGGTGCGGCCGCGCACCATGTGCTGATCGGAGCCGCAGATATTGGTGGAAATCACCTTGAGAATAACGCCGTGTTCGATACGGCGGCCATCCGGCGCCTCAAGCTTGGGGTCGTCAATATCGCGGACCTCCACCTGACCCGGCCGCATGTAGACGACGCCTCTGTTCCTGCTCATATCCATCTCCTCCTGGGGGTTGAACGCCAATGCCGGCCCGCTCCTCCGCGGGCAGGATATCGTCACAATGCACGCGTGCGAGCCGCTGTTCGGCTCACACGGAATCGTCCGGCGAGGGGATGGAAAGGGGAATTGCCGCACGTCCTGAAAGACGTAGCCTGTCTCCCGATCATCGCCCGCCGCAGCCACCGGCATTTCGCCGGTGTTCCGACTGTTCCGCCCTGAAATTCGAAGCGGAACCGGATATCTGCAGCAAACCATGCGGGACGAGGCTTGTCGTTCGGGAATACGACACGCTTTGTGGCCGTAACGACACCGGCTTTCGCCTGATGTCACGGTGTCGTTATCGGTCGATGGATTTTCTCAGGCGTCCGGCGGCGTCCTGAATATATTGCCAGGCCACACGGCCGGAGCGGCCGCCGCGGGTGGTTGCCCATTCCAGCGCTTCGTGATGCAGGGTTTCGCGGTCCAGACCCAGATCGAAGTGTTCGGCGTAACTGTCGATCATCGTCAGATAGTCTTCCTGGCCGCATTTGTGGAAGCCGAGCCACAGGCCGAAGCGGTCGGAGAGAGAAACTTTTTCCTCGACTGCTTCCGACGGGTTGATGGCGGTCGATTGTTCGTTTTCCATCATGTGGCGTGGCAGCAGATGGCGCCGGTTGGAGGTCGCATAGAAGAGGACATTGTCCGGCCGGCCTTCGATACCACCATCGAGCGCCGCCTTCAGCGATTTGTAGGCCGTGTCGTCATGATCGAAGGAGAGATCGTCGCAGAACAGAATGACGCGCTGATCCGAGATTTTCAGTATGTCGAGCAAAGCGGGCAGGGTGTGGATATCCTCACGGTGCACTTCCACCAGTTTCAGGGGAACGCCGCTTGCGGTGCGCACATCTTCGTGAACCGCCTTGACCAGCGAGGACTTGCCCATGCCGCGCGCGCCCCACAAAAGCACGTTGTTGGCGGGAAAACCATCGGCGAAACGCAGGGTGTTTTCATGCAGGATGTCACGCACATGATCGACGCCGCGAATGAGTTTGAGCGCGATACGATTGGGGCGGGGGACCGGCTGCAGAAAGGAATTGACCGGCGACCAGACGAAACAATCGGCTGCATTCCAGTCGTTTACGGCGGGGGCGGGGCCGGCCAGCCGCTCCACGGCAACGTTCAGCCGGCGCAGTTCGGCAAGAAGCAGGGTGGCCGTTTCTTCTCGAATCATGGTGTTTCTTCCGCTTGTCTGGTGTTCAAAACTCTGTTTTGCGACCGGCCTAGCATGGTGTTTCCGGCCCATAAAGGTTAAGAGGTCCGGAATCGGTACGGCGTGGGCCCTGCATCTGTTGCAATCCCGGCGTTCCCCACTATATTCCGGCGGCTTGAAAGCTGGGGCGGCATACGAGGTCGTGCCGTAATCGTTGAGGAGTTTTATATGTTCATTAGTCAAGCTTTTGCCCAGGACGCAACGGGCGGCGCATCGGCCTTCGGTTCCGGCCTGGAAATGCTTTTCCTGTTTGCGCCCCTTATGGTCGTCTGGTACTTTTTCCTCATCCGCCCGCAGCGCGCGCAGATGAAGAAGCGCCAGGAAACGCTGACCAGCATTCGCCGTGGCGATCAGGTCGTTCTTGGCGGCGGCATCGTTGGCAAGGTGACCAAGGTCATCGATGACAATGAACTCGAAGTCGAAATCGCCGAAGGCGTGAAAATCCGCGCTGCCCGCGCTTATATCGCCGAAGTGCGTGTCAAGGGTGAAGTGGTCAAGACGGAAGCCGCTTCCTGATCCTGCCGGATAACCGGACGCCCGATTGCGAATTTTGACGGGTTGCGCTGTCCGCGCAACCCCAACCCTGACCGAGATCGAAATGCTTCATTTTTCCCGTTGGAAAACAGTCTTCATCTGGCTGCTTGTGCTGGCAAGCGTCTTCATCGCCTCTCCCAACCTGTTTTCGGAAAAACAGCTGGAGAGCATGCCTGCCTGGTACAAGGACAACAAGGTAACGCTCGGTCTCGACCTTCAGGGCGGCTCGCACATCATGCTCAAGATCGAGCGTTCCGACATTGTCAAGGAACGGCTTGAGACGATTGTTGGCGATGTGCGTACCCAGCTTCGCGATGCCAACATCCGTTATTCGGGGCTCACCGGCAACGGCCAGCAGATTCAGGTTCGCATCAGCGATCCCGCCCAGCTGGAAGCCGCCAAGACGGCGCTACGCGATCTGACGCAGCCGGTATCCGCCGGAACGCTGGTCGGCGGCTCCATCACCGAAGTGACGATGAGCGACGGCGGCGACAATCTGCTGCGCCTCAACCTTACGGATGAAGGCGTCGATTACCGCCTGTCGTCGGCCGTATCGCAGTCGATCGAAGTCGTGCGCCGCCGCGTCGACGAAGTCGGCACCACCGAGCCGCTCATCCAGCGCCAGGGTTCCGACCGCATCATCGTGCAGGTGCCGGGCCTTCAGGATCCTCAGCGTCTGAAATCGCTGCTCAACCAGACGGCAAAGCTGTCCTTCCGCATGGTCGACACCACCATGCCGGTGCAGGAAGCGATGAACGGCCGTCCGCCCGCGACCTCTGAAGTTCTCTATTCGCAGGACGATCCGCCGGTTCCCTATCTGGTGGAACGCCGCGCGCTCGTTTCCGGCGATAATCTCGTCGACGCACAGGCGAGCTTCAACCAGCAGACCAACGAACCCGTCGTCACCTTCCGCTTCGACAGCCGTGGCGCGCAGCGCTTTGCGCAGGCGACGCAGCAGAATGTCGGCAAACCTTTCGCCATCGTGCTCGATAACCAGGTCATTTCCGCACCTGTCATCCGCGAGCCGATCATCGGCGGTTCGGGACAGATTTCCGGCAGCTTCTCGGTGCAGGGCGCTAACGACCTTGCTGTTCTTCTGCGCGCGGGCGCGCTGCCGGCCACGCTGACCGTCGTTGAAGAACGCACGGTCGGTCCGAGCCTTGGTAACGACTCCATCACCGCCGGCCTGACGGCAAGTGCCATCGGCGCCGTCGGCGTCCTCATCTTCATGTTCGTCTTCTACGGATTCTTCGGCCTGCTGGCGAACATCGCCCTTGTCGTCAACGTCATCATGCTGCTCGCCGTTCTCAGTGTGATCGGGTCGACGCTGACATTGCCAGGTATCGCCGGTATCGTTCTGACGATCGGCATGGCGGTGGATTCCAACGTTCTGATCTACGAGCGAATACGCGAGGAAGTGAAAAGCGGCAAACCGCTGATCCAGTCACTGGATAACGGCTTTACCCGCGCCTTTGCGACCATTATCGACGCCAACCTGACGACGCTGATCGTGGCGAGCGTGCTGTTCTACATGGGCACCGGCCCGGTCAAGGGCTTTGCGGTGACGCTCGCCGTCGGTATCATCACCACCGTCTTTACCGCCTATACGCTGACGGCGTGGATGTTCGGCTACTGGGTTCGCCGCAGCCGTCCGAAGCATCTGCCGAAGGGCGTGCGCACGGCCATGTTCGATGGCCGCGACATTCCCTTCATGCGCTATCGCCGCGTGGTGTTCATGATCACCGGCGCGATCATGCTCGCCTGTATGGGCGGTTTCGTGGCCAAGGGTCTGAACCTCGGCATCGACTTCCAGGGCGGCTCCGTCATTGAAGTGCGCGCCAAGCAGGGTGAAGCCGATCTCGCCGATATCCGCGATCGTCTGAACCAGCTGAACCTCGGTGAAATCCAGGCGCAGAACTTCGGCACGCCGCAGGATGTCCTCATCCGTATTCAGGCGCAGGAAGGCGGCGAGAATGCCGAGCAGTCCGCCATCACCATGGTGCGTGGCGAACTTGAGGACAAATACGATTTCCGCCGTGTGGAAGTCGTCGGTCCGGCCGTGTCGGGTGACCTTACCTACACGTCCACGATCGGTATCATACTCGCCATGACGGCGATCATGGTTTACATCTGGGTCCGCTTCGAATGGCAGTTTGCGCTCGGCGCTGTCATCTCCATGGTGCATGACGTTGTCTTCACAATCGGGCTCTTTGTCTTCCTGGGGATAGAGTTCAACCTCACGAGTATCGCGGCGATCCTGACGATCATCGGTTATTCGCTGAACGATACCGTCGTCATTTACGACCGTATCCGCGAAAACCTCAGGCGTTATAAAAAGATGCCGCTGTCGATGATCATCGATGCATCGCTGAACCAGACGCTGTCGCGCACGATCCTCACCGGTCTGACCGTGCTTCTGGCATTGCTCGCGCTCTACCTCTTCGGTGGCGAGGTTATCAGGTCCTTCACCTTCGCCATGCTGTTCGGTGTCGGTATCGGCGTGTTCTCGTCGCTCTATATTGCCGCACCGGTGCTGATCGCCTTCAAGCTGCGTCCCGATAACAAGGATGCGGAAGACGAGAAGGACGAAAAACCCGGCAATGCCATCGGCGGCAAGCCTGCCGTCTGATGGCCGGCGGGATCGAAATACGCCCGGCCCATTTTCCCGGCCGGGCGCCCATCGATGCCTATGGCAATGGCGGTTTCCGTTTTGCCGAGATGTCGCATCGCGGCTCGCTTCTGCTTCTGCCTTCGGGCATTTACGGGTGGGAGCCCGTCGATGCGAAAGAATTGACCCTCGGGCATTTCGAGAAGGTTCTGGCGGAGGCGCAGGACATAGAAGTGCTGCTGATCGGCACGGGTGACGGCATGCGGGTGCTGCCAAAGGAATTGCGCGCGGCCTTCAGGGAAGCGGGCATTTCCGTCGACCCGATGAGCACGGGTGCTGCCGTGCGCACCTATAATATCATGCTTTCGGAATCGCGCGCCGTGGCTGCGGCGCTGATTGCCGTCGAAGGCTGACAGGACGTTTCGCGCGGGGAACCATGGCACCCACAGAAAATCTCGACGTCTGCCTCGCGACGCTGCGCGATACCGATCGCGACCGCTATCTCGCCTGTCTTCTGTCGCCTGCCGATAAGCGCAACGCTCTGGCGGCGCTCTATGCCTTCAACGCCGAAATCGCGCGTATCCGTGATTCCGTGCGCGAGGCGCTGCCCGGCGAAGTGCGCATGCAATGGTGGCGCGACCTGCTTGAGGGCAATGCGCATGGGGACAGCCAGTCCCACCCCGTCGCGGCGGCGCTTCTGGCCGTGATCGAGCAGCATCGCCTGCCGCGCCCGGTGCTGGTCAATATGATCGAGGCGCGTATCTTCGATCTCTACGATGATCTGTTCGAGGATCGCAACGCGCTTGAGGGTTATGCGGGGGAAACCGCGTCCGCCCTTATTCAGCTGGCGAGCCTGGTGCTTTCCCCGCAGGACGCTGCGACCAGCGCGGAAGCGGCAGGGCATGCGGGTGTGGCGCAGGCCATGGCCGGTATCCTGCTTCTCATGCCGCTGCATCGCCGTCGCGGGCAGGTCTATATTCCCGCCGACATGCTCTCGGCCGCCGGGCTCGATCGCGAGACCTTTCTCGAGGGCGCGGACCGGCAACGGATCGGTATTGCCATCGAGCTGTTTGCCGCGCACGCGCTGGATCATCTTGAAAAGGCCCGGCGTGCGACGACCTCCAAGGCCGTTTTTGCCGCCTATCTGCCTGTTGCCCTGTCCGGCCCTGTTATCGTTGCCGCCCGAAAGGCTGGATCGGGAGTGTTCGAAGGCGAATTGCAGCTGTCGCAGCTTCGCCGGCAATGGCTTCTCGCGAAGGCATCGTTTCTCAAGCGCTTCTGATCTTCAGCGGCGCCGTGTCTCTCCGCCACGCCACACTTCACGCAAGCCTCGACCTATATGAACCTGAAACGGGTTCGCGTCGTTTCGATTCGCGAATCCAAAGGTTTCGGTGCTTAGGGAGCGTCCCGGATGAATTTGGCGATCTGGATTATCGTCTTCGTGCTGCTTTCGGTCTTTGCCGTTTATGCCTGGCGCATGTCGCGGGCGACGGAGGATGACAACAGCCATGATGTGGGGCAGGCGATCATGGATTTCGCCCGTGCCTTTCCGAACGAGGCGATCAGAAGCCTTCATATGACGGCGGATGGCGGCGCGGCCTTTGTGCGGCTGCACGACAACAAGGCCGGCTTCATGCGCAACATGGGCTCGCATTATGTGTGCGTGATGATCGATCCCGAGCGCATCAGGATAGAGGGTCTGGAAAGCGGCGACGGTTTCGTGGTCACCTTCTTCGACATGCCGAAATATAGCGGCTCCTATCGTTTCAAATCCGCGGGTGAAGCGGCGGAGGTTTCGCTCTGGCTGCTTGGCAGTCTCGTCGAAGCGCAGGATCATCACGATGAAGGGCCGCTGCCCTCCGGCACCTGACGGGACGGGTGTCAGGCGTCATTGCCCATCGAGCGGCGGTGTCGCATGGGCCTGCTTGCTTTCGCGCCAGATGATGAACAGGCCGGATGCGACGATGATGAGGATGCCGAGCCATTTCGATGGCGTCGGGAAATCCGAAAACAGCGCATAGCCGAGAACTGTCGCCGAGATGATCTCGAAATACTGGAAAGGCGCCAGCAGCGACAGCGGGGCCAGCCTGAAAGCCCTGACGATCAGCAAGTGCATGTAGCCGGATATCGATCCCAGCAGGATGAGCAGGACAAGCGCGAAGCCGGATTGCGGAAGCGAGATCGCAAAATCCCTGTCGCCCAGCGCATCACCGGCCAAAAGCACCGCGCCCATGAATATGGTGCCGGCAATGCCGGACATGGTCTGCATGACCAGCGGGCTGTCGGCGTCACCGATGGCGCGGTTCAGGAACAGGTAAAGCGTATAGAGAAAGGCGCAGGCGACCGGCAGGAGCGAGGTCCAGCCGAAGATCTCGAAACTCGGCTGAATGACGATCAGCGCGCCACCAAAACCGACGACAATTGCCATCCAGCGCTTCCAGCCGACCTTGTCGCCGAGGAAGAGGGCCGACATCATCGTCAGCATGAAGGGCTCGACGAAATAGATGGCGAAGACATCGGCAAGCGGCATGTATTTGACGGCGGCGAAGAACATCAGGCTGGCTGAGGCATGCAGCACGCCGCGCAGGCAGTTCATCCACGGCCGTTTGGCGCTGAACAGCGCCCTGGGCGAGACTACGAGCAGCAGCGGCAGGGTGCACAGGACCTGGAAGAAAAAGCGATAGAAGGTGACCTGCGCCGGCGACATGCCGCCGCTGACCGCCATGTATTTGGCAATCGCATCCATGACCGGCAGCACGAACATGCAGCCTGCCATGATGGTCATGCCCTTGGCGACATCGCTGAAACCGGTCTGGCTGGTCATGGTTCGGGCTGCGCTTTCGACCGAAAGGTCCAATGAGGAAGGGGACGCCCGAAAGGCCGCCCCCCTTTCAAGGTCAGGCGGCCTTCTGGCGCGGCAGGCTCTTCATATCAATGACGAAACGATAACGCACATCGCTTTTTATCATGCGTTCATAAGCGTCATTGATCTGATCGATATCGATCATCTCGATTTCGGCGGCGATGCCTTTCTCGGCGCAGAAATCCAGCATTTCCTGAGTTTCGGGAATGCCGCCGATCATAGAACCGGCAAAGGTCTTGCGGCCGGGGATGAGGCTGAAGGCCAGCACCGACAGCGGTTTTTCCGGTGCGCCCACCTGCACCAATGCGCCATCGCGCTTCAGCAGCGCGAGATAGGCGTTGATGTCGTGATCGGCGGCCACCGCGTCGATGATGAGATCGAGGCTGGAAGCGGCCTTGCGCATCTGTTCGGCATCACGGGAAACGATCACCTCGTGGGCGCCGAGCTTTTTTGCATCTTCCGCCTTGCCGGGCGACGTGGTGATCATCACCACCGTTGCCCCCATGGCATTGGCAAGCTTCACGGCCATGTGGCCGAGGCCGCCGAGGCCAACGACGCCGACGCGCTTGCCGGGACCGGCGTTCCAATGGCGCAGCGGCGAATAGGTGGTTATGCCGGCGCAGAGCAGGGGCGCCGCGGCCGCCGGATCGAGCCCTTCTGGAATATTGAGCACGTAGCGGTCATCCACCACCACATGGGCGGAATAACCGCCGAGCGTATGCGCGCCGCCGCCCATCGCCTTGTCAGGCGAATTATAGGTGCCGGTCATGCCGTTTTCGCAATATTGCTCCAGCCCTTCGGCGCAGCTTGCGCATTCCCGGCAACTGTCGACGATACAGCCGACGCCGACACGGTCGCCCGCCTTGAACTTCGTGACATCCGAACCCAGCCGTGCGACACGGCCGATGATTTCGTGGCCGGGAACGCAGGGGTAGAGGGAGCCCGGCCATTCGCTGCGGGCCGTGTGGATATCCGAGTGGCAGACGCCACAGAATTCGATCTCGATTTCGACATCGCGCGGGCCGGGATCGCGACGCTTGATTGTCGCGAGCTTCATCGGTGAAGAACCGTCATCGCAGGCATAAGCGGACGTTGTGAACATGGTCGTTCCTCCTCTTGTGGTGATCGATGCTGGAAACACCGGCCTGCGGCAAAGGTTGCGGTGGAATCAGCCGCCTGCGCCGGTTTCGGGCACTGCCGGGCCAAAAACCTCCTCGAAGGCCTCGCGCAGCAGAACGTCGACATCACCGATCATAACCGGCAATCCGAGATCGACAAGGCTGGTGACGCCATAGGTGCTGATGCCGCAGGGTACGATTCCAGAGAAATGCCCGAGGTCGGGGTCGACGTTGATCGACAGCCCGTGGAAGCTCACCCATTTGCGCAGCCTGATGCCAAGCGCGGCGATCTTGTCCTCGGCCATGCCGCCATCCGGCAGAAGCGGTTTTTCAGGCCGCCTGACCCAGACGCCAACCCGGTCCTCGCGCCGCTCGCCGCGCACATTCATCTTGTCCAGCGTGCGGATGATGACATCTTCCAGTGCAGCCACATAGGCGCGGACATCCTGCCGGCGTCGTTTCAGGTCGAGCATGACGTAGACGACCCGCTGTCCCGGCCCGTGATAGGTATATTCGCCGCCGCGGCCCGTCGCAAAGACAGGAAAACGGTCCGGTTCTATAAGATCGGCGGCATCGGCGCTGGTGCCGGCCGTGTAAAGCGGCGGATGCTCCAGAAGCCAGACGAGTTCGTCGGCCTCGCCGGCGGCGATGGCGGCAACTTCCCGCTCCATTTCCTCGATTGCCTGCCCGTAAGGGACGAGACCTTCGGAGATTCGCCAGCGAACGGGCGGCGAACCGGGGGTCGGCAGCATATTTGTCTCGATATCCGTGCGTGTGAGCATGAAAAAGTCCTTTCCACAGCCTTCTCGCAAAATGGCGGGAGGCCGGCAACCCCAGCATTTCCGGGCTTCCTGCATATAGGGCGGCGCGGTGCGATTTTTAATTTCAAAAAACTGTCACGACGCTCTTGTGCACCGAAAATCCTTTTGCTACATGCACCCCCGTCGGCGCAAGTTGACATCTACCACGATGCGGTCGTGGCGGAATTGGTAGACGCGCAGCGTTGAGGTCGCTGTGGGGCAACCCGTGGAAGTTCGAGTCTTCTCGACCGCACCAAAGAAACCCGCTTCGGCGGGTTTTTTCTTTTTCAGGCAATTGGTTAGCCTTGAATTCCGTGGAACGGAAAATCCCACTGGCGTAAATTATTCGCACTTTCGACGGTGCCCCGCCTTTTATCTTTTTGCCGGAGCGCTGCAATTTGACAGCGGCAAATTATGGGCTTGCCGCCGTCCGCATCGAGCCTTTCCAGGCTTAGCGTCGGATAATATTCGAAGCGGTACCGTTTTCCTGATGGTTTCCATCACCAACGCGATACGGGTCGCCATCCATGACCTGATCCATCCGCCATCCGCTTCCACGATATGGGCTTTCCCAGGTCTGGCATCCCGCCAGAACGACGGTTGCGGTCAGCAGTCCAAAAGTAAGGGCGGTTCGCAGCATATTGAGCTCCTTCGAAATGGTATCCCAAGTCATGTAGGTGCCGGATGGCTGTTTTGCGACGTCTCTTCGGAATTTATCGTTGCTTCCAGACCGATAACGGAATTTGAGCATCAGGAAATTTCGGTGGATATCGATGCACGCTGCGGTAGCCGGGTGGTCTACCCTGCAAAAACGAGGGGTGGAATATTAGAGGTCTGATGTTAGCTTTTGTCAGGAAAAAATGTCCGGGGGTTTTCGTGCTGGGGGACAAGACGGATTCAGACAAAGCGCTCGGTTATTATATGTGGAGCATTTCCGACAACAGGCTGATCATGGATGCGGTTACCGCTGAATGCCATGGATTTTCCGAGCCGGTGGCATCGCGTGGTGTGACGATCGAAGCGGTTCTTGAAAAAATTGACGTCGAAATGCGCGACCGGGTGGCGCAGGCCATTTTTGACAGCATCACCACCGGTGTGTTCTTCGACCAGCGTTACAAGGTCAACCTGCCGGACGGTTCGGTGCGCTGGATCGTGGCGAAGGGCAGGGCGATCTTTGACGCGGACAATACGCCGTTTCTCGGTATTGGCAGCGTTCGGGATATAACCCTGAAGAAGCCCTATCAGTTCGAGCCGCGCCAATAGGGACCGGGCTCTGGACATATTATAAAAAGAGGCGGCTTTCGCCGCCTTTTTCCGTTCGCGTGTCACCGGGACATCAGAAGACCGCGAGATATTTCAGCAGCGAAATGATGCCGATGATGATGACGATCACCTGGGCGATCTGTTTCGCGCCGCCGCCCACGGGCAGTCGTGCGATGAGCCACAAGACGAGCACAATCACCAGGAAGGTGATCAGAATGCTGACGAGCGTAGATGTAACCATATGTCCCAGCTCCCTTTTTAATCAATCTTCAACGGTCGTTCACCGTTGCGTGAGTAAAAGCGCGAGGCTAGTTTTGGTTCCATCGGCTGGAATCGAGATACGAGGCGGGATGTGAATCAGTTCAGGGTCAAGAAGCGGCCGACGGGTGCTGCGGTTACGCTTGGCCGTCTCGGCCATCCCGAGATCGTCACCGCGACCGGTGGCGCACTCACCGTGGTGACGGCGGCTTCGGAGCCGGGTTTCAACCCGCTTGATCTTCTCTATTCATCTCTCGCCGCCTGTCTGGCGCTGAGCGCCCGGATAGCAGCGAGCCGCATGGGAGTTCTCGACCGGTTCGAAAAGGTCACGGTGCATGTTTCCGGCGAAAAGGCGGAAGAGGAACCATCGCGTATTGTCCGCTTCGATATCCGCATCGCGATTGAGGGGGATTTCGACGGGCCGACCCGCGATGCAATTGCCCATGCCGCCGAAGATATATGCACCGTCAGCAATACGCTGAGGGGTGACGCGGAATTCATCCTGTCGATCGCCGGCTGAGTATCAGGGTTTGCGGGATTTCTCCCATTTTTTCACCAGCCGGTCGCGTTTCAGCTTGGAGAGGCGTTTAAGCCAGAAGATGCCGTCCAGCTGGTCGATCTCGTGCTGGATACAGATGGCATGGAACCCTTCGGCGGTCTGCCGGTGCTCCGCGCCGGATACATCGTGAAACCTCACCTCGACCCTGGACGGACGTTCCACCTCTTCCGTGAAGCCCGGCATGGAGACGCTGCCTTCCACATGCCGCATGGTCGGGGCGGATTGGCTGATGATTTCAGGATTGACGTAGGTCAGGACGGTTCCCGGTGTGAGTTCCAGCACAAAAACGCGTTGTTGCACGCCGATATGGGCAGCGGTAATGCCGACGCCCGGCGCGGCGCGCATGGTGTCGGTGAGGTCGGTCACCAGAGACTGCAGTTGCGTGTCAAAAACCGTGACCGGCACGCAGATATCGGAAAGGCCGGCATGGGGGTAGGGAAGGATCGGCCTGATTGCCAAGGAATGCTCCGTTCGTTTCAAATCCGGCAGGTGGCGGCGAGTGCCTGTCCTTCCGCCGTTGCCTCCAGAAAGCTGCGCTGGGTGCGGGCGTCGCGTTTTGTCACCCGCACATAGCGGGGCGACAGGGCAGCGATTTCGCGCAGAACGAGGGCATGTGCAAGCCCCAGCCGGTTGGCGATGCTGCGGCTGTCGGTGGCTATATCCAGATGAATCGCAAGAAGGATCGCGGCGCCCGTGGCCGTCAGTTCCTGCGATGTCGCTTGCCGGATCTGCTCCACCGCCGCCATGAAGGCGGCAGCAGACTGTTCCTCATCCATCAGGAGGCATCCGGGCGCAGGCGGACGGAAACCAGCACTGATTTCGATGTCGGTGTGAAGCTGCCTTCGCCATAGCTCGACAGCGGCACCAGCACGTTCAGTTCCGGGTAATAACCGCCGATGCTGCCCTGCGGGATATTGTAGGGTACCAGCCGGAAATTTTCCGCGACGCGCTCCACGCCGTCACCATATTCGCCGATGACATCGACACGCTGGCGCGAGTGGGCACCGAGCGTTTCCATGTCCTTCGGGTTCATGAAGATGACCTGGCGTTCGCCATAGACGCCGCGATAGCGGTCATCCATGCCGTAGATGGTGGTGTTGTACTGATCATGGCTGCGGAAGGTCTGCAGCACGAACAGATCGTCACGCAGCAGCGCCTGCTGGTGTTCGGTCTGTTCGGGCAACGGGCCGCTATAGAAGGTCGCCTTTTTCGCCGCCGTGTTCCATTGCCGCTCCGCCGCTGCATTGCGCAGGTGAAAACCGCGCGGCACGCGGACACGCTCGTTGAAATTGTCGAAGCCCGGAATGACCCGCTCGATCATGTCGCGGATGAGATCGTAGTCATCGGCGAGCGCCTTCCAGTTCACGGTGGCGTTGCCCAGCGTCGCTTCGGCTATGCCCGCGATGATGGCGACTTCCGAGCGCAGTTCGTCCGAAGCGGGCGGGTTGATGCCGCCCGAACCATGCACCATGCTCATGGAATCCTCGACGGTGACGATCTGCGCCCTGCCGGCCGAATTCAGGTCGATTTCCGTTCGTCCGAGACAGGGCAGTATGAAGGAGGTTTCGCCCGGCACCAGATGGGAATGATTGAGCTTGGTGGCGATGTTGACGGTGAGCTTCTGCTTCTCGAAAGCCTTGATGATCAGCGGGCTGTCAGGCGTCGCCCGCATGAAATTGCCGCCGAGCGCGATAAAGGTCTGAGCCTTGCCGTCCAGCATGGCGGCCACCGCTTCCACCGTATTATGGCCGCGCCTGCGTGGCATGGAAACGCCGAGTTCCTTTTCCAGCGCGTCGAGAAGTGCCGGCGGCGCTTTTTCATCGATGCCGACGGTGCGGTCGCCCTGAACGTTGGAATGGCCGCGCACCGGGCAAAGGCCGGCGCCGGGACGGCCGATATTGCCGCGCAGCAGCATGAAATTGGTGATCTCGCGCACGATGATGACCGAGTGGCGGTGCTGGGTGACACCCATGGCCCATGTGGCGATGACGGAGCCGGCATTCATGTAGATGCGGGCGGCTTCCTCGATGTCGGCACGGGTGAGGCCCGACTGATCGAGGATTGTTTCCCAGCTCGTCGCATCGACAGCGGCGCGATAGGCCTCGAATTCCGCCGCATGTTCGGCAATGAAGTCGTAATCGATGATGGCGGGTTCGCCCGCGGCCCGCGCGGCATCATCGGCCGCGAAGACCGCCTTGCTCATGCCGCGCACGGCCGCCATGTCGCCGCCCTGACGAGGCTGGTAATAATTGGTGGCGATGCGGGTGCTGCCGCCGGTGATCATCTCGATCTTGTCCTGCGGGTCGGCGAAGCGCTCCAGCCCCTTTTCCCGGATGGGGTTGAGGACGGCGATGCGGGCGCCGCGAAGGGCGGCCCGGCGCAGGTCACCCAACATGCGGGGATGATTGGTGCCGGGATTTTGGCCGATCACGAAGATGGCGTCCGTCTTTTCGAAATCCTCAAGCAGCACCGTGCCTTTGCCGACGCCGATCGACGCCTGCAGGCCAACACCGCTTGCCTCATGGCACATGTTGGAACAGTCGGGAAAATTGTTGGTGCCATAAAGCCGCACCATCAATTGATAGATGAAGGCGGCCTCGTTGGAGGCGCGGCCGGAAGTGTAGAATTCCGCCCGGTCCGGGCTGTCGAGGCTGTTGAGGATGCGACCGATCTCGGCAAAGGCCTCGTCCCAGGAGACCGGCAGATATTTGTCGCTCGTCCTGTCATAACGCATCGGATGGGTGAGGCGGCCCTGTTTTTCCAGATCGTAGTCGGACCAGCCGCGCAGTTCGGAGACCGTGCGGGTGGCAAAGAAGTCCGGCGGCACGCGGGCCTCCGTCGCTTCCCAGGCGACAGCCTTGACGCCGTTTTCGCAGAATTCGAAGGAGGAGCCGTGTTCGGGGTCGCCCCAGGCGCAGCCCGGGCAGTCGAAGCCGTCCGGCTGGTTGGTCTTCAGCAGGACGCGGGCGCCGGAAATCGGCGCGCCCGATTCCATGAGCCGTTTGCCCACACTTTTAAGCGCGCCCCAGCCGCCGGCTGCGGTGGATGCCTTGCCTATGAAGTCCGTCTTGCTCATTTTTCTGGTTTCCCGGAATTTGCCTGCCTGACGCTGAGATGGGAGGCGGCTTGCCGTTTGTCAAAGTCATATTCACAAGCGCCGATGTGCGCTTTATGTCAACGCCTTTGTTGTGCATTGCGATAAAACCGCAATGTCGGCGCCATCTGCGAATTTGGGAACGGCTCGGAGGTTGCGGACGTTGTCGTAAAATAGGCCGCAGAGATTGGCTATTCATCTCCGGGAGCCAGTCACGGTGGTGCCGGATTCGCGCTGAAGAGGAATGACGAATGGAATTTTCGCCGCAGTCGCGGAGCTTGTGGTTTTGCAGCTATCCGGTTGTTGACAATACGCTTTTTAACGCCATTCTGCCTGCGCATCCGTGCACTGCCGCATTTGACTACAAGGGGACGCAAGATTGACAGACCGTGACCACGATCCTGCCGCGCCCGAGGAGTTGAAGCCTGCGGATGCGCCCTCCGATATCTATGCCGAGGACGGGTCGGTCCGCTCCGACTTTCTGACGATGGTGGGCGCGGCAATCGCCGACCGCGACCTGCTTTTCCTGCGCAAGAACGTGGCGCGGCTGCATGAGTCCGAACTTGGCGACGTGCTGGAATCCATCCTGCCGGAACAGCGCCATGCGCTCGTGCGGCTTCTCGGTTCCGATTTCGACATGACGGCGCTGACCGAGGTGGATGAGGGTATCCGCCTCGATATCGTCGACCAGATGTCGAACGAGCAGATCGCCGCCGGTATCGGCGAGCTGGATTCCGACGACGCCGTCTACATTCTCGAGGACCTCGACGACGAGGACCGCGAGGATATTCTCTCGCAGCTGCCGTTTACCGAACGCGTGCGGCTGATGCGGGCGCTGGATTATCCGGAAAGCTCGGCCGGTCGACGCATGCAGACGGAATTCGTCGCCGTGCCACCGTTCTGGACCGTGGGGCAGACCATCGACTATCTGCGCGAAGAGGAAGAACTGCCTGACTCCTTCACGCAGATCTTCGTCATCGATCCCACCTTCAAGCTTGTCGGTGCGCTCGATCTCGACAAGGTGCTGCGCGCCAAGCGTCAGGTGAAGATCGAAACGATCATGCACGAGACCAACCACTCCATTCCGGCCGAAATGGACCAGGAAGAGGCGGCGCAGCTTTTCGAGCAGTATGACCTTCTGTCCGCCGCCGTGGTCGACAATAATGGCCGTCTGGTCGGTGTGCTGACCATCGATGACGTGGTCGACGTCATTCAGGAAGAAGCGGAAGAGGATCTGCTGCGCCTTGGCGGCGTGGGTGACGAAGAACTGTCGGACAGTATCGCCAGCACCTCGCGTTCACGTGTGCCCTGGCTTGCGGTCAATCTCATCACCGCCTTTCTGTCCGCCTCGGTCATCAGCCTGTTCGATGCGACGATCCAGCAGATCGTGGCACTGGCGATCCTGATGCCGGCGGTCGCCGGCATGGGCGGCAATGCCGGATCGCAGACCATGACCGTATCCGTGCGGGCGCTGGCGACCAAAAGTCTCGATATTCATAACGCCGCCCGCATTATCCGGCGCGAAGCGGGTGTAGGCATCCTGAACGGCATGTTGTTCGGCTGCGCCATCGGCGTTGTCGCCGGACTGTGGTTTCAGGACGTGCATATCGGCGGCATCATCGCCACCGCCATGTGTCTCAACATGCTGGCGGCGGCGCTGGCAGGCATTCTCATTCCGCTCGTCCTCGACAAATTCGGCGCTGACCCGGCGGTTTCCTCGGCCGTCTTCGTGACGGCGGTGACCGACATTGTCGGGTTTTTCGCCTTTCTGGGCATTGCGACCTGGTGGTATGGTATTTCAGGATAGGCGAGGGCGGCTGGCAAAAATTGACTTTTACGTGAAGGTCAAATAATATTTTCCGGTTATGAATCGGATAGGCCCGTGAACAAATATTATAGCATAACCGAACTGACCCGAGAATTCGGTGTTTCCACCCGTACCCTCAGATTTTACGAGGATGAGGGGTTGATCCATCCTGAGCGTCGCGGGCGCACACGGCTTTTCCGGGCCGCGGACCGCCGCCTCATTCAGGAAATCCTGCGTGGTCGCCGTATCGGTTTCACGATTGCTGAAATTCGCGAGATTATTCAGGTCTACAAGGAGCCGCCGGGCGAATCGGGCCAGCTTGTGCTTCTGATGAAGAAGGTTGATGAAAAGCGTGCCGACCTGCGGCAGAAGCGCAAGGATATCGAGGAGACGCTGGCGGAACTCGACAATGTCGAAGAGGCCTGTCTGACGCGGCTCGCCGAAATCGGCGTCGGGACTTGAACATAGCCCGATAGCGCTGCCGTTTCATAAATGCTGAAACATCTGCGCCTCTGGTTTCGCTTGTGAGACAGCAAATTGCGAGGTGATATCTTCGCGGGCGATCGCCGCCCTTATCGAGCGTCCGGCAAAGCGGCGGCAGGCCCTGACCTCTTTTTACTGTGCCTCAACCGTGCACTGCTGTGCCACTTCGCTGACCTTCGTCTGCTGATCGGCGCTGAGCTTGCCTTCCATCATGATGTCGAACAGGCTTTCCGCCTGCAGCTTCTCCAGCGTGCAGCCGCAGAAACGCTGGCACAGTTCCAGCCCGTTCGCCTGTTCGACACAGCTTTTTTCGCAGCTGGATTTGTAAAGCTCGACCTGATCGACGGGAGGCGGCGGTGCCACGACCGACAGGACATAAACGAGGCCGATCAACACTGGCTGATGAATGAGGTAGAAGGCCAGGCTGTGCCGGCCGGCGCTGGCAACCAGATTGCGTGGTGAGCTGGGGTTGCGAAAACGATCCAGCCAGCCGCGAGGGGTGACGAATTGCGAAACGCCAAGTCCGGCAAGGAATGGGGCGAGCCAGGGCAGCAACGGCACATAATCGTTGGAGCGGGGCGGCATGGTGGAAAAGCCGATCCAGGCCAGCCATTTCGCATTAAAGAGATCGGATTGCAGGTAGTGCGGTAGCGCGAAGGCGATCACCGCGAAAAGCAGCGTCACCAGCGCTGGTGCGCGCAGGAACAGCAGCCCGACGAGGCTTGCGGCGGCGATATTATGCAGGATGCCGAAGAAGATGAAACTGTCGGGAAAGGCGAAATAGGTGGCGGCGGTAATCAGCAGCGCCGAACCTGCCACCATGGCGAAACGCTTGCCGAAGGACGGCCAGTTCAGGCCTTTACCGTGGGCGAGAAACAGGCTGAAGCCGGCCAGAAACAGGAATGAAGTGGCGATGCCGCGGGCATAGAGCTTCCACAGGCCCGTGGTTGCCGTGCCGGGTTCGAGATAACCGAAATATTCCAGATTCCACGTGAAGTGGTAGGAGGCCATGGCGAGAAGCGCCAGCCCGCGCAGGGTATCAAGACCGCCTATACGGCCCCTGCGGTTGGTTTCGGTGGTGGCTGCGTTTTTATCCATGTTTTCCGCTTTTCACGAGACCGGTATTCATTCGGGCTTGGCCCTTGAAGTGCGGCTATTTCAAGGCCTGCTGTCTTCCATGATGGCGCGACGCGCCTCGGAAAAGAACTGCCGGCGCAAGAGCGCCACGATGATGATGACGGTGCTGGCGATGAAGACATAGGGGCTGATGAACCAGCCGAGATAACCGATGGATAGAAAGATCGTCCGCAGGCCATCATTGAAGTTCTTAGCAGCGATGATGTTCATCTTTATGACGTTTTCGGCGGCGCGCTCGGCCGCCTCGCGGTCCGCACCGGCATCGTGGACCATGGGAATGGCGCCGAACAGGATCGTGCAATAGTTGAACAGGCGGTAGGACCAGCCGAATTTGAAGAAGGAATAACCGAACAGACAGGTCAGCCCGATGACCTTCAGCTCGAAGGCCGTGCGCCCGGCATAATGCACGAATGGCATGTCGCGAAACACCGATTCGACCTGTTCGGTGGCGCCCAGCAGGGCAAAACAGCCGCCGATGGCGAAGATGGAGGTGGAGGCGAAGAAGGCCGTGCCGTTCTGCAGACCGGCCATGATCTGCGTGTCGATCATCTTCAGATCGCGTTTGAGCGAATTCATGATCCAGTCGCGCCGGCGCTCGGCCATGGCCTGGTTGAGGCTGGCGCGCGCAAACAGCCGCGATCCCGTCGTGATATGGGTATAGGCAGCCCACAGCACGACGAAAATGACGATCGATATATAGTCCATGACGGTCATCACGGGCAGGTCACCTTGCTGTTTGCGAATCTTCGAAAGCATATTGATTTGAAGGCCATGGCAAGGCAATGGCGGCGGCCCCGTCGCGCGAATATTCTGCCGCCGCGTTGCAGCTTCGTCATGGCGCGGTTTCGCTAACCTTCCGGTAACCCTATGGCTTTATCAATCGCTTCGCGGACGGAAGGTCTGCCGGTTCCGGGTGAGGTTTTGCGTACCGGTTCCGTGTAAATTCCCGGCACTATCCCCGGCCGATTGACAGAACAGCCATTCGCACCTAGCCTTTCATGAGGACCGGTGTTTCCGGTATCCGGAGTTGCCAAGGCTGATATGTCCCGCATCCCGCAGGCAGGTTTTGTCTCTCCGGTCCGGTATCAGCGGCAGTCCGGCATGAACAACCGGGGGACGCCTTTTTCTACGAATCGTTCCCTTCATGGCCGCCTGTTTCTGGCTTGCGACATCGCAAAGACGCCGGTCCGTCTCATTTTCCTCATTCAGGTTTCCGATGACAGATAAAAACCGCTCCGTTTTCATTCTTGGCGGCGCGCGCTCCGGCAAGTCGCGTTTTGCGGAAGAGCTTGCGGTAAATGCCGGCGGAAGCCTGCATTATCTGGCCACCGGCAGGCCATGGGATGAGGAGATGCGTGACCGTATCGGCCATCATCAGGCGCGGCGTGGCGGCGAGTGGACGACTCATGAAGCGCCGGTCGACATAGTCCCGGTGCTCGCGCGCCTCGACCGGCCGGAGAATATCATCCTCATCGACTGCCTGACATTGTGGCTCACCAATCTGATGATGGAAAATGCCGATATCGATGCCGCCTTCGACGTTTTGGCGGCGGCCGTGGCGCCGGCAAAAGCGAAACTGATTCTCGTCTCCAATGAGGTTGGTCTTGGCATCGTGCCTGAAAATCGCATGGCGCGTGAATTCCGCGATCATGCCGGCCGGCTGCACCAGCGTATCGCGGCCATTGCCGACGACGTTTTTTTCGTCGCCGCCGGGCTGCCCCTCAAGATGAAGGGCTGACGCGACATCTGCGAAAGCAGGTTCGCCGTGACCGCGCACTTTTGCTCTTCCGCAAATTCCCCTCATAAAGCCGCGCCCTGTTTTACCGGGGCTGCGACAGCTTTGCTTTCTTGATCTGGATCAAGGTGGCGTTGCCCTGCCGGTGGCAATGCTCCAACCGACGCAAAGGCGCGTTTCCGCTCTCCCAGGCGCACAACCTGCCTTTCGTCGGTCGGCTTGCACGTTGGGGGAAACCAACAATGAATTACACGTTAGAAACCGCGATCGTGGCCCTTGGGGCCTTTCTCGCGTTGCTTGGGGCAGCTTTTGCCCATGACAGTCTTTTCGCCGCCCATATGTGGGTGCTGTTCTTTACACTGCTGGTCAGCACGGTGCTTCTTTTGCGCCGTGTCTCCTTCGCGCCTGTCGATCCGGCCGCGCTCGCCCGCCGCAAGTCGGAATATTTCGACGAGGTGGTGAAATACGGCGTCATCGCCACCGTGTTCTGGGGTGTCGTCGGTTTTCTGGTCGGGGTCGTGGTGGCGCTTCAGCTTGCCTTTCCCGATCTCAACATCGCACCTTATTTCAATTTCGGCCGCATGCGGCCGCTGCACACCTCGGCGGTGATCTTCGCTTTCGGCGGAAATGCGCTGATCGCCACCTCCTTTTACGTGGTGCAGAGAACCTGTCGGGCGCGCCTGTTCGGCGGCAATCTCGGCTGGTTCGTGTTCTGGGGTTATAACCTCTTCATCATCATGGCCGCCACCGGTTACCTGCTGGGCATCACCCAGGGCCGCGAATATGCCGAACCGGAATGGTATGTCGATATCTGGCTGACCATCGTCTGGGTCGCCTATCTCGTGACCTTCCTCGGCACGATCTTCATGCGCAAGGAGCCGCATATCTATGTGGCGAACTGGTTCTATCTCGGCTTCATCGTCACCATCGCCATGTTGCACATCGTCAATAATCTGGCGGTGCCCGTGTCGTTCCTGGGCGTCAAGAGCTATTCGGCGTTCTCCGGCGTGCAGGATGCGCTGACGCAATGGTGGTATGGCCATAACGCCGTCGGCTTCTTCCTGACGGCCGGCTTCCTCGGCATGATGTATTATTTCATTCCGAAGCAGGTGAACCGCCCGGTCTATTCCTACCGCCTGTCGATCATCCACTTCTGGGCGCTGATCTTCATGTATATCTGGGCTGGTCCGCACCATCTGCACTATACCGCGCTGCCCGACTGGGCGCAGACGCTCGGCATGGTGTTCTCGGTCATGCTGTGGATGCCTTCGTGGGGCGGCATGATCAACGGCCTGATGACGCTTTCGGGCGCATGGGACAAGATCCGCACCGATCCCGTCGTGCGCATGATGGTGATGGCGGTGGCCTTCTACGGCATGGCGACCTTCGAAGGTCCGATGATGTCGATCAAGGCCGTCAACTCGCTCAGCCACTATACCGACTGGACAATCGGCCACGTTCATTCCGGCGCGCTTGGCTGGAACGGCATGATCACCTTCGGCGCGATCTATTACCTGACGCCGAAACTCTGGGGCAGGGACCGTCTCTACAGCCTGCAACTGGTCAACTGGCACTTCTGGCTCGCCACTCTCGGCATCGTTGTTTACGCCGCCGTCATGTGGGTGGCCGGCATCCAGCAGGCTCTGATGTGGCGCGAATATGATGCCCAGGGCTTCCTCGTCTATTCCTTCGCGGAATCGGTCGCGGCCTTGTTCCCCTATTACGTGATGCGTGCACTGGGTGGCCTGATGTTCCTCAGCGGAGCGCTGATCATGGCCTACAACGTCACGATGACCATCCTCGGTCATCAACGCGAGGAGGGCGCCCGCAAGGACGCGGCTCCTTCGCTGCAGCCTGCTGAATAAGGAGAGGCCGATGTCCATACTTGACAAACACGGCGTCATCGAACGCAACGCCACGCTGCTTCTGGTCGGCTCCCTGCTGGTCGTCTCCATCGGCGGTATCGTGGAAATCGCACCGCTCTTTTATCTCGAGAACACCATCGAGAAGGTGGAGGGCATGCGGCCCTACACGCCGCTGGAACTGGCCGGGCGCAACATCTACATCCGTGAGGGATGTTACGTCTGCCACAGCCAGATGATCCGGCCGTTCCGCGACGAGGTGGAGCGTTACGGGCATTACAGCCTGGCGGCGGAATCCATGTATGACCATCCGTTCCAGTGGGGTTCCAAGCGCACGGGGCCAGACCTCGCGCGCGTCGGCGATCGTTATTCGAACGAATGGCACGTGCAGCATCTGGCCGATCCGCGCTCCGTGGTGCCGGAATCGATCATGCCGTCATACGCCTTCCTCAAGACGACGCCGCTGAAGATCACCGACATCTCGATGGAGCTGAAGGCCAACCGCGCCGTCGGCGTTCCCTATAGCGATGAGATGATCGAGAAGTCCGCAGCCGATCTGGCCGCCCAGGCCGATCCGAATGCGGATTCGTCGGAACTTCTGGCGCGTTACCCGAAGGCGAAGGTCGGCGATTTCGACGGCGATCCGGCCAAGCTTACCGAAATGGATGCTCTGGTCGCCTATCTGCAGATGCTCGGCACGCTGGTCGATTTCTCGACCTATGACGATGCCGCCGGATACCGGTGAGGAGGCGAAACGATGGAAACCTATACGGCCATGCGCCACTTCGCCGACAGCTGGGGCCTGCTTGCCATGACCCTGTTCTTCGCCGGCGTCGTCGTTTTTACCCTTCGCCCCGGCTCCAAGAAGGCCGCGGACGATGCCGCCAGCATTCCGCTCAAGGAGGACTAGGATATGTCCGAAAAACACATTGATGACATCAGCGGCGTCGAAACCACCGGCCACGAATGGGACGGTATCCGCGAGCTGAACAATCCCATGCCGCGCTGGTGGGTCTGGACCTTTTATTTCACGATCCTCTGGGCCATCGGTTATACCATCGCCTATCCGGCTTACCCGCTGATATCAGGCGCAACAAAAGGCTTGCTCGGCTGGAGCAGCCGCGGCGAAATCGCCGCCGAAATTGCCGATGCGAAACAGGCGCAGAGCGTCTATGTCGACAGAATCGCCAATTCCTCGCTTGCCGAAATCCAGGCGGACCCGACCCTGATGCAGTTTGCGCTTTCCGGCGGTGCAGCCGCTTTCAAGGTCAATTGCATTCAGTGTCACGGTTCGGGCGCGGAAGGCGGGCAAGGTTATCCCAACCTCAATGACGATGACTGGATGTGGGGCGGCAGTACCGACGATATCTACACGACGGTGAAGCACGGCATCCGTTTTGCCGATGATCCTGATACGCGCGCTTCGGAAATGCCGGCCTTCGGCGACATCCTCCAGTCGAACGAAATCCGCGAGGTCGCCGCCTATGTCGTCAGCCTTACCGGCACGCCTTCCAACCCGGCGCTGGTGGAACCCGGCAAGCAGCTCTTTGCCGACAATTGCGCCTCGTGCCATGGGGAAGACGCCAAGGGTAATCGCGAATTCGGGGCGCCCAATCTGGCCGACGCGATCTGGCTGAAGTCGCATGGGGAGGAGGGGATCGTTTCGCAGATCCGTTCGCCCAAGCACGGTGTCATGCCCGCCTGGGGTGAGCGTCTCGGTGACACGACCGTCAAGCAGCTGGCGATCTTCGTGCATTCGCTTGGTGGAGGCGAATGAGGCAAGTAGAATATAAAGAAGGGCGCCGGAAGGCGCCCTTTTTTATTGTTCAGATCAGGCGTTTTCCGACCGTCCATCCGCATATTCGGCCGGTCCCTTCAACTCGATCTTGTTGCCGAAGGGATCACGGAAATAGAACGAATGTCCCATCCCTCTCGCGCCGCCGTGAAAGGCTTCCTGTTCTAGCGTGACGTTAAATTTCGCCAGATGGGCGCGAAGCGCATCATGGTTCAGGGGACCGGTCGCTATGCAGATGTGATCGACATTACGACCTCCGGCGACGGGCGGAGCGGCCTTTGTGCCACCGGGGTGCGTGACATCCCACAGCACGATCAAGGCATTACCGCACCAGACTTGTTCCATCCCGAGAGCAGGGTAAGAGTAACCATCCCTGCACCCCAGCACGTTCCGGTAAAAATCGAGCGCCCGCGTCATGTCGTCGACGATGAAGACGATATGATCGATACCGACCAACGAAAAAGGCGGTGTTGTCAAAGTCATGGCGAGCTCCTGCCGATCAGCTTTTCGACCAGACGGCCAGTTCATATCCGTCCGGATCGGTGAAGTGAAAACGCCGTCCGCCCGGAAACTCGAAAAGTGCTATGCTGATCTGTCCGCCGGCGGCTTCGACACGCCGCTGGACATCCTCGATATCGGAGGCGTAGAGAATGACGAGCGGTCCGCCCCTGGCCGAAACCGGCGCCGTGGTGGTGAAACCGCCGGTCAGCCGGCCATCGGAAAACTCGCAATATTGCGGACCGTAATCCTTGAAGGTCCAGCCGAATGCGCCGCCGTAAAATTCCTTGCTGCGCTCGATATCGGCAACGTTGAATTCGACATAGTCGATGCGCCGGTCATTGGCATTTTCTGTCATCATTTACTCCATCAATCCGCTTCAAGCAGGGATTTCAGCGTTTCGAGATCGGCCGTGATCGCGCTCGCGTCCTGCTCGAACTCCTCGTCCGTCATGCCGTCAAGCCGAAGCAGCGTGAAGCTCACTTCCGCGCCGCTGCCATTCGGCGTTACCCGAAGCGCGTTATAGACCTTCAGCCCATCAGGCAATGTAACGACATGATCTATGACGCCGAATTCGTTGGCCGGGGCAAAATTCACCCGCACCTCGCCAAGCGGCCCGCCATCGGCGATCCAGTCGTTGCCATCCGGTTTCAGCCCGCCGCCCAGACCTGCCGCCCAGCGCGGCATGTTCTTAGGGTCGGAGGCGAAACCATAGACCTGTGCCCACGGCTTTTCGACTGACAGGTGAATGATTCTCGACTGCATGACAGGCATCTCGTCCTCCCTCTGCGGCGCATGCCTCCGGCTGCGCCACTTTGTCGTCACTTGATGTAAGTCAAGGATGTTTCACCGGGGAGATGGGAGAAAGCAAGGAGATAAAAATGGACTCCTATCATGAACATTTATCGCGCCGGACAGGATCGCCCGCAACAGCCCGTCGAAAGACTGGAGGCGGAAGCCGTCAATTCCGCAAAAACGCGCAAACCGCTTTACGAAGCGCGCAAGAAGATTTTTCCGAAGCGCGCCGAGGGCAGGTTCCGGCGGTTCAAATGGTTGGTGATGCTGGTCACGCTCGGCATTTACTATCTGACGCCTTTCCTGCGCTGGGACCGCGGTCCCTATGCGCCCGATCAGGCGGTATTGATCGATATCGCCAACCGGCGCTTTTATTTCTTCTTCATCGAAATCTGGCCGCAGGAGTTCTTTTTTGTTGCCGGCCTGCTGGTCATGGCGGGGCTGGGGCTGTTTCTCGTCACATCGGCCGTCGGGCGTGCGTGGTGCGGTTACACCTGTCCGCAGACCGTCTGGGTCGACCTGTTTCTGGTGGTCGAACGGGCGATCGAGGGCGACAGGAACGCCCGCATGAAACTGGATGCGGCGCCCTTCACATTTGGCAAATTGCGCAAGCGGGTGCTGAAACATGCGATCTGGCTGGTGATCGGCGTTCTGACCGGCGGTGCTTGGATTTTCTATTTCGCCGATGCACCGACGCTGGCGATGCAGTTCATGACCGGGCAGGCGCCGATGATCGCCTACTCGACCGTCGCCACGCTGACCGCCACCACCTATGTTTTCGGCGGGCTGATGCGGGAGCAGGTGTGCACCTACATGTGTCCCTGGCCGCGCATCCAGGCGGCGATGCTGGATGAGAATTCGCTTGTCGTCACCTATAATGACTGGCGCGGCGAACCGCGCTCGCGGCACGCCAAGAAGGCTGCGGCAGCTGGGGAGAGCATCGGCGATTGCGTCGATTGCAATGCCTGTGTCGCGGTCTGTCCCATGGGCATCGACATCAGGGACGGGCAACAGCTGGAATGCATCACCTGCGCGCTCTGCATCGATGCCTGTGACGGGGTGATGGACAAGATCGGCAAGCCGCGCGGGCTGATCGCCTATGCGACGCTGTCCGAATATCAGTCCAACATGGCGCTGGCGACCGGCAATGGCGAATACGCCATCCGCCCCGCCAATGTGCGTGAGGAGGACGGCAGTTTCAGCAAGCGTGTCCGCCACTTCAACTGGCGCATCATCTTCCGGCCGCGCACGCTGCTTTATACCACCATATGGGCTGCCGTTGGCATCGGCATGCTGTTTGCGCTGGTGACGCGCGAGCGGCTGGCGCTCAATGTGCTGCACGACCGTAATCCGCAATATGTGCTGGAATCGAACGGTTCGATCCGCAACGGCTATACCGTGCGCATTCTCAACATGGTGCCGCAACCGCGCATAATGAGCCTGACAATAGAAGGCCTTCCCAATGCGGTGATGAAGATAAACGGCATGCCGGATACGGCCGCGCGCGCCTTCGAGGTGACGGTGGAGCCGGATGAGGCGACGACGCTGAAGGTCTTCGTCACCCTGCCGGGCAAGGATATCGCGCGGACGGCGGAAAACTTCGAATTCATCGTCAGCGATACGGTCGGCCACGAAACGGCCCGCTACGATGCGGTCTTTAATGCTCCGGGAGTGAAAAAATGACAGTCAACAATCGCCAGACCTCCGGCTTCGTTTTCACCGGCTGGCACATGCTCGGCGTCATGGTGCTGTTCTTCGGCACCATCATCACCGTCAACATGATCATGGCCTGGAATGCGGTCCACAGCTGGAGCGGGCTCGTCGTACCCAACACCTATGTTGCCAGCCAGCAGTTCAACGCCAAGGCGGAAGCCGCCAAGGCACGGGCTGCAACCGGCATCAAGGGCAGGCTTGTGGTGGATGAGAAGACCGTGCGTTACGAGGTTTTCCATCCGGATAAAGGCCCGATCGATACGGACACGGTGACGGCGCATTTTCGCCGGCCCGTGGGTGAAAGCCAGAATTTCGACATGGAACTGACCCCGGCCACCACCGGCGTCTTCACCGGCGCGCATGACATGCTACCGGGGCAATGGATCGTTGAGATCACCGCCGTCAAGGACGGCCGGATCATCGTGCATGAGGGCACGCGGATCGCCGTTATCAGGGGACGTCAATGAGCTGCTGCGCACCGGGAACGGAAGGCTCGCTTCAACTCGGCGAGCCGGTCAATCCACCATCGTCGGAGGAATTGCTGCTGGCGAGCCGCGATCTGGGGCAGGGGCTGCGTCAGACCGATCTCAGCGTGCCGGATGTTTATTGCGGTGCCTGCATCACAACCATCGAGACCGCGCTTAACCGTTTGCCGCAGGTGGAACGCGCGCGGGTGAACCTGTCGTCCAAACGTGTGGCGGTTGTCTGGAGGGAAGAGGTCAATGGCATCAGGACCGATCCCGTCGAGATTGCCCGTGCAATCCTGTCGACGGGATACCGCACACATCTTTTCGCCAGCGGGCAGGATGCTTCGGACGCGTTACGCTCGCAGCTGATAAGGGCGGTGGCGCTGTGCGGTTTTGCCTCCGCCAATATCATGCTTCTGTCCGTCTCCGTCTGGTCGGGGGCGGATGCGGCGACGCGCGACATGTTCCACTGGATTTCGGCGATGATCGCCGCGCCGGCGTTGATTTATGGCGGGCGTTTCTTCTATCAATCTGCCTGGAACGCGCTGAAACACGGCCGCACCAATATGGATGTGCCGATCGCGCTTGCCATCACGCTCTCTTATGCCGTTTCGCTGTGGGAGACTATTCATCACGGTGAGCATGCCTGGTTCGATGCGACCGTGTCGCTGCTGTTCTTCCTGCTGATCGGCCGCACGCTCGACCATATCATGCGCGACAAGGCGCGCTCGGCCATTGCCGGATTGGCCCGGCTTTCGCCGCGCGGGGCGACCGTCATCGGTGAGGATGGAACGCGGGAATACCGCCAGCTTGCCGATGTCCAACCCGGAATGTCGATTGCGCTTGCGGCCGGTGATCGTGTGGCGGTGGATGCCGTGGTCGTTTCCGGCAGCAGCGATCTCGACATGTCCATCGTCAATGGTGAAAGCGCGCCACGCCGCGTTGCGGCAGGCGACAGCCTGCAGGCCGGCACGCTCAACCTCACCGGTTCGCTCACCGCCCGGGTGACCGCCTCGGCCAGGGATTCCTTCCTGTCGGAAGTGATCGGGTTGATGGAGGCGGCCGAAGGCGGGCGGGCGCGTTACCGCCGTATCGCCGACCGCGCCGCAAGCTATTATTCGCCCGTGGTGCATCTTCTTGCGCTGGTTACATTCCTCGGCTGGGGCATTTTGGGCGGGGACTGGAAACAGGCGATGCTGATTGCCATTGCGGTTCTCATCATTACCTGCCCCTGTGCGCTCGGCCTTGCCGTTCCCGTCGTGCAGGTGGTGGCCGCTGGAAGGCTCTTCCGGCACGGCATCATGGTCAAGGAAGGCTCGGCCATGGAGCGGCTGGCCGAAATCGACACCGTATTGTTCGACAAGACCGGCACCCTGACCGTTGGTAAACCGAGACTGGTCGAGACAGGTGATGTGAAGCCGGCCACCATGGCAATTGCGGGGGGACTTGCGGCCCATTCGCGTCATCCTCTCTCGAAAGCCCTGCATGCCGCCTATAGCGGTGCCTTGCCGGCCTATGAGGTGGTGCGGGAAATTCCAGGCTCGGGCGTCGAGGCCGAGACGGAAGCCGGCATCTACCGGCTCGGCAATCGCCGTTTCGCCTGCCCGGATGAGGCACGGACCGACAATGGCGATGCGCGGTCGGAAGTGGTGCTGTCGCTCGATGGCCATCAACTGGCAAGCTTCGGTTTCGAGGATAATCCGCGCGCGGGTGCGGTTGCGGCTTTGCGTAATCTCTCAGTTCGGGGCCTGATGCAGGAAATCGTTTCGGGTGACCGGGCCGCCGCCGTCAGCGCGATGGCGCAGCGCCTGGGGATTGGCAACTGGCGTGCGGACCTGTCGCCGAAGGACAAGGCGGCGCGCTGCGCCGAACTTGCCAGCGAGGGTCGCAGGGTGCTGATGGTGGGAGACGGTATCAACGATGCGCCGGCGCTCGCCGCGGCCCATGTTTCCATGGCGCCCGCCACCGCCGCCGATATTGGCCGTCAAGCCGCGGATTTCGTGTTCATGCAGGAGGATCTCGATGCCGTGCCTTTTGCGATCGAGACATCGCAGCGGGCCGGAAGGCTTATCCGGCAGAACTTCGCGCTTGCCATCGGCTATAATATCATCGCCGTGCCGATTGCGATTGCCGGTTATGCGACGCCGATGATCGCGGCCATTGCGATGTCGACATCTTCATTGATCGTCGTTGCCAATGCGTTGCGCCTTGCCGGTGCGGCTGAAACCATCCGTCCCCGGAACGAGATGAAAACAGGATTTGCAGGCGAGGGGGCGCAACTGGCATGAACATGCTGATCTATCTCATTCCCGTCGCGCTGTTTCTGGGCGCGCTCGGGCTTTTCGCCTTCCTCTGGTCGGTTCGATCAGGGCAGTATGACGATATGGACGGGGCTGCCTGGCGGGTAATCGATGATGGGGATGACCGGCCACGACCCTCTTGAAGGAGAAGCAAAAGGTCGGTTTCGAACTGGCCTTGACCTGTCGCAAATATGCAAAGCTGATTTGCGTCATCAAAATTTAATCGTTTCAGTCGCGCCTAGCCTTGCCGTTTGGTGATTACAGTGCCACAACACGACCACCTAAAAGCAAGATGGAGGCACATCCGTGGAACAGGCAGAAATCGGTTTGATCGGTCTCGGCGTCATGGGCTCGAACCTGGCGTTGAACATCGCGGAAAAGGGCAACAAGATTGCCGTATTCAACCGAACCCCGGAAGTTACACGAAAATTCTACGCCGATGCGGGCGAACTGCAGAGCCAGATCATTCCGTGCGAAACCATCGAGGAATTCGTCGCTGCAATTCGTCCTCCGCGCCCGATCATCATCATGATCAAGGCCGGCGATCCGGTTGACCAGCAGATGGAAATCCTGAAGCCCCATCTCGCCAATGGCGACATCATGATCGACGCCGGCAATGCCAATTTCCGCGATACGATCCGCCGTTTCGACAATCTGAAGGATAGCGGCCTGACCTTTATCGGCATGGGCGTTTCCGGCGGTGAAGAAGGCGCGCGTCACGGACCGTCGATCATGGTCGGCGGCACCGAAGACAGCTGGAAGCGTGTCGAGAAGGTGCTGACCTCCATTTCCGCCAAATATAATGACGATCCGTGCGTGGCATGGCTCGGCAATGACGGCGCCGGCCACTTCGTCAAGACCATCCATAACGGCATCGAATATGCCGACATGCAGATGATCGCCGAAATCTACGGCATCCTGCGTGATGGCCTTGGCATGAGCGCCGTCGAAATCGCCGATGTCTTCGCCGAATGGAACAAGGGCCGCCTGAATTCCTACCTGATCGAAATCACCGAGAAGGTTCTGCGCGCCGCCGATCCGATCACCGGCAAGCCGATGGTCGATCTGATCCTCGACAAGGCCGGCCAGAAGGGCACCGGCAAGTGGTCGGTCATCGAGGCGCAGAACATGGGCGTCGCCGCAACCGCCATCGAGGCGGCCGTGGCTGCCCGTATTCTCTCCTCGCAGAAGGATGAGCGTGAGGCTGCCGAGAAGATCTTCGGCCTGCCGACCCTTGCAGCGGCGCCGGCTGACAAAAAGGCCTTCATCGCCGATCTGGAAAGCGCGCTTCTGGCCGCCAAGGTCGGTGCTTATGCGCAGGGCTTCGCCATCATGTCGGCCGCTTCGAAGGAGTTCAACTGGAACCTGCCGATGCCGACGATTGCCCGCATCTGGCGCGCCGGCTGCATCATCCGCTCGGAATTCCTCGATGAGATCACCTCGGCCTTCACCAAGGACCCGCATGTGGCCAACCTCATCGTGACGCCTGCCTTCTCTGCCATCGTCAAGGATACCGATGCGCCGCTGCGCCGCGTGGTTTCCTACGCCGTGCTCTCCGGCCTGCCGGTTTCGGCGCTGGCTTCGGCACTCGGCTATTTCGACGCCTATCGCCGCGGTCGTGGCAGCGCCAACCTCATTCAGGCGCAGCGCGACTTCTTCGGCGCGCATGGTTTCGAACGCACCGACGGTGTGGACAAGCCGCATGGCCCATGGGGCAGCGGCGCCGACATTTTCTGATCGGCTGAAACGATAAACAACAAAAGGCCCGCGCAAGCGGGCCTTTTTCATTTCGGTTGCTGCTTCAACTCAGCGGGCGGCGGCGAGGCCGACGATGAGGCCGCTGACAGCGTTGATCAGCAGGAACTGGTTGTCGACGCGTACCCAGCGCTGGTCGCGGCGCGGTTCTGCGAGGTGGTAACGGCGGTAGTCACGGCGATCCACCATGTTGCGGCGCTCACGGGCCGAGAGGCGCTGGCCGCGATCCCAGCGGTGCTTCTTGACGATGACTTTCTTGGTGGTGACCTGACGCTCGACGGTGACGCCGCGATGGCGATCGTCGTGGCGGCTCTGGGCCTGTGCCATCGGAGCTGCAAGAACGGTGGCTGCCAGAAGAATGGTGACGAACTTTTTCATGGAAGTTTCCTCTCGGGTTTCGATGAGAAGAACTTACGAATAAACGCATGAACGGAAACTGAATTTAAAATTACATTTATGTAATGGTTATTAACGGTTAGGGGTGGGAGTTAATCTTTTGTTTTGAGGTTTTCGGCCCAACTTTTGCAGTGTGCAGACCGCCCGGCAGAACCGGGCGGTCTCTCCTCAATCAGACGCGTTCGGCGGATTTTGCCCAGAGGTTGATATCCGCTTCCTTGGCGTAACGGTCGATTTCGGCGAGCTCTTCGGCTGTGAAGTCCGATTTTTCGAGTGCCTTCACGCAGTCTTCAACCTGTTCGACACGGCTTGCGCCGATCAGCGCCGAGGTGATGCGACCGCCGCGCAGAACCCAGGCAATCGCCATCTGCGCCAGCGTCTGGCCACGCCGCTCGGCAATGCTGTTGAGGGAGCGGATGTTTTCAACATTGCGCTCGTTGAGGAAGGCCGGGTTCAGCGACTTGCTCTGCGATGCGCGGCTTCCCTGCGGCACGCCGCCGAGATATTTCGTCGTCAACATGCCCTGCGCCAGCGGCGAAAAGACGATGGAGCCGATGCCCAGTTCTTCCAGCGTATCGACGAGACCGTCTTCCTCGATCCAGCGGTTGATCATCGAATAGCTCGGCTGATGGATGATGCAGGGCGTGCCGAGGTCCTTGAGGATGGCGGCGGCCTCACGGGTGCGCTTCGAATTGTAGGAGGAAATGCCGACATAAAGCGCCTTGCCGGAGCGCACGATCTGGTCCAGCGCGCCGCAGGTTTCCTCAAGCGGCGTGTTGGGGTCGAAGCGGTGAGAGTAGAAGATATCGACGTAATCCAGCCCCATGCGCTTCAGGCTCTGGTCGCAGGAAGAGATCAGATATTTGCGGCTGCCCCATTCGCCATAGGGGCCGGGCCACATGTTGTAGCCGGCCTTCGAGGAGATGATCATCTCGTCGCGATAGCCGGCGAAATCCGACTTCAGGATTTCACCGAAGGCGGTTTCAGCGCTGCCGGGCGGCGGGCCGTAATTGTTGGCGAGATCGAAATGGGTGATGCCGAGATCGAAGGCACGGCGGCAAATGGCCTGTTTCGTCTGGTGCGGCGTATCGTTGCCGAAATTGTGCCAGAGCCCCAGCGAGATTGCCGGCAGTTTCAGGCCGGTCTTGCCGCAATGATTGTATTTCATGGACGCGTATCGGTTTTCGGCCGGTTGCCAAACCATGGGTCTTCCTCCACTTGCTGATGACTGGCTGCCGGAGAACCCGGCAACCCTTTGAACCGATGAAAACAGGTGCGGGCGCACCTGTCATTCCCCAGAGGGATGGTTATGCCTTTCTCCGCTTGGTTTCAATGCCGGGGTTGGCCCGAGATTGGGCCCGGATTGGGCGGGGATTGGCAGGTATGAAGATCGAAGATGCGGAAATGCGGCTGGGGGCCGTCCGCCTTCGGGGTGAAGATGATGCGGCGCGTTTCGCCAGAGGAAAGATCGAACAGATTGTCCGAATATCGCCCTGGCTGGTCCGCCTCCAGCATGACGAAGAGGGCGAGACCGGCGGCGGTGACATCGATTTCAAACTGGCCGTTTTTCAGCGGGCCGACAGACAGCTCCAACCCGGCGGGCTGAAGCTCCAGCGCCTTGTAGGTGTCGCGCACGTGATGGCCTTCGCCGGTCATGCCGTTGGAGGCAATGAAGCTCCACGCAAGGATGGCGCCATCCGGCAGGCCGTCCATGTCGATTTCTGTCAGCGTCGCGGCCTTATCCGTCGCGCATGTGCCGTTGGCGGATTTCAGCGGCACGCGGTTGCCGTCCATGGTCAGCGCAACGATGTTCATGTCGATCTCGACATCTTCCGCCGTGTCGTTGACCATGGAAAAGCTCACCTGTCGCCCATCCCTGGAGGGAATGGCCGAGACCGTGACCGGCTGGAAAAAGCGGCGGGCGGCATAATGAAGCGCCTTCCAGCCGCCGCCATAATCGAGGCTCGACCATGAGGCGACCGGCCATGTGTCGTTCAGCTGCCAATAAAGCGTGCCCATGCAATGGGGTTTCAGCGAGCGCCAGTAGTCGACAGCCGTGCGGATGGCCAGCGCCTGCTGGACTTGGCTCAGATAGACGAAGTTCTCGAAATCCCTGGGGAAGCGGAAATAACGGAACATGGTGCCGGCGATCCGTTCATTGCCGCCGACATTCTTCTGGTGCAGCTCGATGACCGGGGAGGCGATGTTCATGTCCTTGTCTTCCGCATAGGTGCGGATGACGGGCATGGATGTATAGGACTGGAAACCGAATTCGGAGCAGAAACGCGGTTTCACCGATCGGTAATTGTCGAACGACTTATTCTCGTGCCAGACGGACCAGTAATGCATGTCGCCGGAGCCGTCCGCATGCCAGGCATCGCCGTAATCGAGATAACCCGACGCGGGACTCGATGGCCACCAGAGCGCTTCGGGGGCGGCTTTTTTCAGGGCCCGTTCGATGGTGCGGTTCAGACGATCATAGGCGACGAGATAGCGGTCGCGATTGTTGCGGGATTCATCGAACCAGGTCAGCGCGCCCACCAGCTCGTTATCGCCGCACCAGAGCGCGATGGAGGCATGCGAGGACAGGCGTTTCACCTGGTAATCGACCTCGTGTTCGACATTGTCGAGAAAGTCCTCGCTGCAGGGATAAAGATTGCAGGCGAACATGAAATCCTGCCAGACCAGAAGGCCGAGACGATCGCAGAGATCGTAGAACCAGTCTTCTTCATAAAATCCGCCGCCCCAGACGCGGATCATGTTCATGTTGGCCTCGACCGCGGAGCAGAGGAGGTCTTCGGTCTTTTCCCGGCTGGTCAGCGAATGGAGCGCGTCGGCCGGAATCCAGTTGGCGCCGCAGCAGAAGATTTCCCGGCCGTTGATGCGGAAAGCGAAACGGCTGCCCGCTTCATCCTTGTCCGTCAGTAGTTCGATGGTCCTGAAGCCGATCTGGCGGGTGACGGTCTCGTCGGGCAATTCCACCGTCAGCCTGTAGAGTGTCTGCTCACCACTGCCGGCCGGCCACCAGAGTTGCGGATTTTCCACGAAGAAGACGTGGCGTACCACCGTCTCGCCCGCGCCGACGCCGCAATCGAGCCGCAGTCTTTCATCGTTGAGGGAGAGGTAGACCGGCAGGCTTGCCGGGCCTTCGGCAAACAGCGTCACGGTCACATGCAACTCGACGCCGCCTTCGACATGATGCTGCGAGGTAACGACATGCTCGATGCGGGCCGTATCGAGGCGTTTCAGCAGGATTTTGCCGTAAAGCCCAAGCGGCGCAATGGCGATGTTCCAGTCCCAGCCGAAATGGCATTGCGGCTTGCGCAACATGTTGCCATTGGCGATCGGCGAATTGCCGGGGTGATAGGGAATATAAAAGGGCTGCCGCGCCTGACGCTCCGCACCGGCCACGATGTTGGAATGGAAATGGATGCGGATGGTGTTTTCACCCGGCCGCACGGCGCGCGAAATATCGGGGCGGTAGCGGCGGAAGCAATTGTCGGCGCTCAGGACCGGGACATCGTTGACGAAGACGATGGCGACGGTGTCGAGATAATCGACATCGAGATACCAGCTGGCATCGACCTCATCGAGGATGAATGTGCGCTCAATGATCCAGTCCCGCTGCGCCACCCATTGCACCGCGTTTTCATTGGCGCCGTGATAGGGGTCGGGAATGATGTCCGCATTTTTGAGCGCGGTGTGAATGTCGCCGGGGACGGAAAGCTCGGTGGCATGGTCTCCCTCCAGCGAACTCAGGCGCCAGAGCCCGGCCAGAT
Source organism: Rhizobium sp. UGM030330-04 (assembly GCF_003208455.1). Classification (NCBI taxonomy): domain Bacteria; kingdom Pseudomonadati; phylum Pseudomonadota; class Alphaproteobacteria; order Hyphomicrobiales; family Rhizobiaceae; genus Rhizobium; species Rhizobium sp. UGM030330-04. The sequence goes on along the minus strand of NZ_QKML01000018.1, from coordinate 30,451 downwards.
CGATGGTGGTTTCGGGCGTGGAAGAAGAGATCATGGTGGGACCCTGCATAATATGAATTCAACAAAGACGGCCCGGCATTGTGAAGCAGGCTTGTGTCAGAATCTGGGGGAACCGCATGCTGGCACAACGGCTTTTGCCGGTTCGCTCCACGTCACGATCTTCTCCCTTCGGCAACGTTACCGTAAAACAAACGTGCCGTCATGCCTTTGATCGCCGACTGGCGAGGTTAAATGCGTCTGTCATCAATGTCACGCCGTGAAGAAGAGGTATTGTGTTATCGTTTCTATATTTTTTATATATTAATCAATTAATTATGACTATTTTTTAATTTAAATAATTAATTTTGGTATGTTTACTAGGTATGAGTTTCCTGGCTGCAGGAGCAGTCTCATGGGCGGAAATATTTTCTGCACCTGCATCGTTATAGCTGAATTGGGGCATGATCGGATGAGACCGAACTGCGCGAGGGGACGTTTGCCTTTGCAACAGCGCAAAAGCTATCTATGATTATCGTTCGGTAAAGCGTGGCGAAATGACATGAACGATACTGGTAAATCCGGCGGGGGCGAAGCACCCGCGACGACGGGCGAGCGCCCGACCTTGAAGACCATCGCCTATATGACGGGTCTTGGCATCACCACAGTTTCGCGTGCATTGAAGGATGCGCCCGATATCGGCGCCGAGACCAAGGAGCGCGTGCGGCTGATCGCCCGGCAGATTGGCTACCAGCCGAACCGGGCCGGCGTGCGGCTTCGCACCGGCAAGACCAATGTCATCGCGCTGGTGCTGAGTGTCGACGAAGAGCTGATGGGTTTCACCAGCCAGATGGTGTTCGGCATCACCGAGGTTCTCTCCACCACGCAATATCACCTCGTTGTCACGCCCCATATCCACGCCAAGGATTCCATGGTGCCGATCCGCTACATTCTCGAGACCGGTTCGGCGGATGGGGTCATTATTTCGAAGATCGAGCCGAACGATCCGCGCGTCCGTTTCATGACGGAGCGCAACATGCCCTTCGTCACCCATGGGCGGTCCGATATGGGCATCGAACATGCCTTTCACGATTTCGACAATGAGGCCTACGCCTACGAGGCAGTCGAGCGTCTGGCGCAATGCGGGCGCAAACGGATTGCCGTGATCATGCCGCCATCGCGATTTTCCTACCACGATCACGCGCGCAAGGGGTTCAATCGCGGGATCAGGGATTTTGGCCTTGCCGAATTTCCCATCGATGTCGTCACCATCGAGACGCCGCTCGAAAAAATCCGCGATTTCGGAGAGAGGCTGATGCAATCGGATGATCGCCCCGATGGCATCGTCTCGATCAGTGGCAGCAGCACCATCGCGCTGCTGGCGGGCTTTGAATCGGCGGGTGTGAAGATCGGTGAGGATATCGATATCGTCTCGAAACAGTCGGCCGAGTTCCTGAACTGGATCAAGCCGCAAATCCATATCGTCAATGAGGATATCAAGCTGGCGGGCAGGGAGCTGGCGAAAGCCCTTCTGGCACGTATCAACGGCGCTGCGCCGGAAACCCTGCAGAGCGTCAGCGAGCCGGTCTGGTCTTCCATGGCGCCGAAGCCGTAAAGAGCTGCGTCGGAATCGATGCTTTGCACCCGACTGTGTTGCCGGTTGCCACTAACTCGCCGTCATGCCGGCCTCGAGCCGGCATCCAGCCAGCCCAAGTCCTTGGGCTGAAAAGAGTCTCCCCGTCGCGCGGACGCGCGTCGGCTGGATTCCGGCTCAAGGCCGGAATGACGCAAAAGAAGCGTTATCGCTCACGGCTGGGTCAGGCAGTCCTTCAGCGAGCCGGCAATGCCGCGCATCAGCTTGAAATAGAGGTCGGGACCGGGCTCCAGCGTGGCCGCTTCTGGATCGAGCGTCGCCGATTTCGCCGCCGTGCCTTCGGTGATGACCGAGATCAGTTTCGGCTCGAATTGCGGTTCGGCGAAAACGCAGGTTGCGCCTAGCTGGCGAACCTTCTCCTGCATCTGCTTGACGCGGTCCGCACCGGGCAGGGTCTCGGGGCTGACGGTGATCGACCCCGCCGTCTTCACGCCATAACGGTGCTCGAAATATTGATATGCGTCGTGAAAGACGATGAAAGGCTTGTCCTTGATCGGCTTGACCGTTTCAGCCAGTTCCATGTCGAGTGCGTCGAGATCGTCGATCAGCTTTTTGGTGTTGGCCTGATAGGTCGCGGCATTGCCGGCATCGGCTGCAATCAGTGCGGTTTCGATCGTCTGTGCCATGGCCTTGGCATTGGCCGGGTCGAGCCAGAGGTGGGTGTCATAGGCGCCGTGCCCATGATCATGGTCGCCGTGGTCATGGCCATGGCCATGGTCATGGGCCGCCTCGCCATCCGCATGGTCTTCATGACCCTCTTCGCCATGGTCATGCGCCTCGAAGGGGCCGCCTTCACGGAAAGGCAGCTTTTCCAGCCCCTTGGCGTCTTCCAGTTCCACCACCGTCGCCTTGCTGGCCAGTGCCTCCAGCGGCTTTTCCAGGAAAGCTTCCAGCCCGGGCCCAACCCAGAACACCACATCCGCCTTTTCCAGCTTGCGCGCATTGGAGGGCCGCAGATTATAGGTATGCGGCGAGGCGGCACCCTCAACGATGAGCTGCGGTTCACCAACACCGCGCATGATGGCCGCCACGAGCGAGTGGATGGGCTTGATCGAGACCACGACATCGGGCGCGGCTGTGGCGCCCGAAGCGGCGGCCGCTATTGCCACCGACGCCATGAGCGGGATCAGGATCGATTTCATGCAATGCACTCCACTTGAAGAAGTATAGTTATGTTATTACATTTATTGCGTAACTCTATAACGTATGCAATAGCGGTAGGCAACATCGCCGAACGGACAATCCCATGCTTCATTCCGCCCGTCAGGGTAACGATATACTGGTTTCCCTTGCCAATGCCGGCGTGCAGCGCAATGGCCGCTGGTTGGTGCGTGGCGTGGAGTTTTCCGTCAGCAAGGGCGAGATTGTCACGCTGATCGGCCCGAACGGTTCCGGCAAATCCACAAGCGCGAAAATGGCGATCGGCGTCGTGAAACCAACCGAGGGTGAAGTCTCGCGCATTGCCGGCTTGCGCGTCGGTTATGTGCCGCAGAAGCTTTCGGTGGACTGGACCATGCCGCTTTCGGTACGGCGGCTGATGACGCTGACCGGGCCGCTGCCCGCCCGCGAAATCGATGCGGCGTTGAATGCGACAGGCATCGCACATCTGGCGAACGCCGAAGTTCAACACCTTTCCGGCGGCGAGTTCCAGCGTGCGCTTCTGGCTCGCGCCATCGCCCGCAAGCCCGATCTGCTGGTGCTCGACGAGCCCGTGCAGGGTGTGGATTTCTCCGGCGAGATCGCGCTTTACGATCTGATAAAAAATATCAGAAATTCAAATAATTGCGGCATTCTGTTAATCTCGCATGACCTGCATGTGGTGATGGCGGAAACCGATACCGTGATCTGCCTGAACGGCCATGTCTGCTGCCGTGGCACGCCGCAGGCGGTAAGCCAGAGCCCGGAATATATGCGGCTGTTCGGCGGTTCTGCCGCAAGGGCGCTTGCTGTCTACAGCCACCACCACGACCACACCCATCTGCCCGATGGCCGGGTGCAGCACGCGGATGGTTCGGTGACGGATCATTGTCATCCTGAAGACGGCCACCATCACGCCCATGATCATGGCCATCATCATGGCGACGAATGCGGTTGCGGCCATGAACATGAACATGGGGAGCAAGCGCCCTCGAAACACGCGCAGGGAGAACGGCATGTTTGACGATTTCTTCGTTCGCGCCATGGTCGCCGGCGTCGGCGTTGCTCTGACCGCCGGGCCTCTCGGCTGTTTCGTGGTCTGGCGGCGCATGGCCTATTTCGGGGATACGATGGCCCATTCGGCGCTGCTTGGCGTCGCGCTCTCGCTGCTGTTGCAGCTCAACCTCATCGTCAGCGTCTTTCTGGTGGCGTCCGCTGTTTCGATCCTGCTGATTTTTCTGCAGCGGCGGCAGGCACTATCGTCCGACGCATTGCTTGGCATCCTGTCCCATTCGGCTCTCGCCATTGGCCTTGTCATCGTCGCCTTCATGAGCTGGGTGCGTATCGACCTCGTCTCGTTCCTGTTCGGCGATATTCTCGCCGTCACCCGCAGCGATATCGCGCTGATCTGGGGCGGCGGGCTGGTGGTCGTCGTCTCCATGGTCTTCCTGTGGCGGTCGCTGCTCGCCTCCACCGTCAATACTGAACTGGCTGAAGCCGAGGGGCTGAACCCGGAGCGGGCGAAGCTCATTTTCACGCTGCTGATGGCGCTGGTGATCGCCATTGCGATGAAGGTGGTCGGCATCATGCTCATCACTTCGCTGCTGATCATACCGGCTGCCACCGCCAGACGTTTTTCCGCCACGCCGGAGGTGATGGCGGTGGTCGCGTCGCTGATCGGCGCCATTGCCGTTATCGGCGGCCTGTTCGGCTCGCTGACCTATGATACGCCGTCCGGCCCCTCCATCGTGGTTGCCGCGGTGATCCTGTTCGTTATAAGCCTGTTGCCGGCGCCGGGTTTTTCCCGCTCCGCGGATGAAGGAGGCAAATCATGAATGCGCAGACCCAGCAGAACCTCACCAAGAACCAGTCGCTGGTCATGAATGCCCTGTCAAACGCGCATCAGCCGCTCAGCGCCTATATGATCCTCGACAAGCTGCGGGATGACGGGTTCCGCGCGCCGCTGCAGGTGTACCGGGCGCTGGAAAAGCTGGTGGAATTTGGTCTCGTGCACCGGCTGGAAAGCCTCAACGCTTTCGTTGCCTGCACGCATACGCAGGCCGAATGCTGCTCGCACCACCATGGCACCGTGGCTTTCGCCATCTGCGAATCCTGCGGGCAGGTGACCGAGTTCCATGATCACGAAATCGACCACCGTCTTGAGCGCTGGGTGAAGGACAGCAAGTTCAAGGCGGAAAAGACCACCATCGAGATTCGCGGTCTCTGCGCCAACTGCGCGTCATAGGCTTGGTTTACAGGGTGGGCATGGTTGCCCACCGTTACTCATCCTTCGATAATCGCCAGATCTTTCGAAAAACGCTTCCAGTTCTCAATGTATTTTTCCGCGGAACGACGCAGGCCAGCGACGGCTTCGTCATCCAGCGTTCGGATGGCCCGCGCCGGCGAGCCGACGATTAGCGAATTATCCGGAAATTCCTTGCCTTCCGTCACCAGCGCATTGGCGCCAACGAGGCTGTTGCGGCCGATCTTCGCGCCATTCAGGATTGTCGCGCCCATGCCGATCAGCGAATTGTCGCCGATGCTGCAGCCATGCACGATGGCGTGGTGGCCGATTGTGCACATTTCGCCAATCGTCGCGGCAAAGCCGGGATCGCTGTGCACCATCGCGCCTTCCTGAATATTGGTGCCGCGCCCGACGCTGATCGGCTCGTTATCGCCGCGCAATGTCGCGCCGAACCAGATGCCGACGTCTTCGCCGAGCGTCACCGAACCGATGACATTGGCATCGGGGGCGACCCAGTAACGATCCGGGGCAGGGGTTTGCGGCACCCGTTCGGCGAGGCGGTAAAGCGGCATTTGGTTTCTCCCTCTGGATTATGCGCCGGCAGCGATCAGGCGACCGTGACCGACAGCGTGCCGACACCATCGACGCCGCAGTCGATGCGGTCACCACGCAGGATCGGGCCAACCCCGGCCGGCGTGCCGGTCATGATCACGTCGCCGGCGGCAAGCGTGAAGAGCTTGGAAAGCTCGGCGATCACTTCCGGCACCTTCCAGATCATCTGTGCGAGATCGCCCGTCTGCTTGCGCTCGCCATTGACATCAAGCCAGATCGCGCCGGTGGCGGGATGGCCGATCTTGTCCGCGGGAACGATGGCGGAAACCGGTGCGGAATATTCAAACGCCTTGGCGCCTTCCCAGGAACGGCCCATCTTCTTCAGCCCGTCCTGCAGGTCGCGGCGGGTCATGTCGATACCGACGGCATAACCCCAGACATGGTTCAGGGCCTCGTCCGCCGGAATATCCGCGCCGCCGCTTTTCAGCACCACGACGCATTCAACCTCGTAATGCACGTTCGAGGACAGGGACGGATAGGGGAAATCATTGCCGGCGGGCAGAAGATTGTCCGGGTTCTTCTGGAAATAAAAGGGCGGCTCGCGCGAGGGATCATGGCCCATCTCAATGGCGTGATCGGCATAATTGCGACCGACGCAATAGACCCGCCGCACGGGGAACATCTCATCCGTGCCCTCAACGGGCAGAAGAACGGGTTTCGGGGCGGGGATGACGGTAGCGGCCATGGGAATTTCCTGTCGTCTCTCTAAGGTGCAATTCTTGTCCCGCGATTCCGGGCTGATTTCCAGTTGAAAATGCTGTCGAGTGCAAAACTGGCTTTTTCCGGTCCTTTGCTGTAGAAGCCGGCGCAAAGAGGTTAATCCATGTACAGACAAGCGCTTGCCAGCGGCGAAAAAATCTTCGCCGTGGCCCCCATGATCGACTGGACCGACACAAGGTGCAGATTTCTGCACCGGCAATTGTCGAAGCGCGCCCTGCTGTTTACCGAAATGATCGTTGCCGATGCCATCATCCATGGCCAGCGCGACAGGCTGCTCGGTTATCATCCGCAGGAACATCCTGTCGCGCTGCAGCTTGGCGGATCGGACCCGGCCAAGCTTGCCGAGGCGGTGCGGATTGCCGGCGATTACGGTTATGACGAAATCAACCTCAATGTCGGCTGCCCTTCGGATCGGGTGCAATCCGGCACCTTCGGCGCCTGCCTGATGCGCGAGCCCGAAGTCGTGGCGCAGTGCGTTTCGGCGATGAAGGCGGTTGCGACTGTGCCGGTGACTGTCAAATGCCGTATCGGGGTGGACGATCAGGAGCCGGAAACCGTGTTGCCGGATTTTCTGACGCATGTTGTCGCGGCCGGCGCGGATGCCGTGTGGATCCATGCGCGCAAGGCCTGGCTGCAGGGGCTCTCGCCGAAGGAAAACCGTGAGGTGCCGCCGCTCGATTATGATCTCGTCTATCGTATGAAGCGGGAAAATCCCGATGTCTTCGTCGGCATCAATGGCGGTATCGCCGATCTCGATCAGGCTTGTGACCATCTGCAACATATGGATGGCGTCATGCTCGGCCGCGCCGCCTATCACAACACCTCCATCCTCGCCGATGTCGATCACCGCATCTACGGTGACGAGGCCCGGCAAGCCGACTGGATGGGGTTGCGCGACGCGATGATGGCCTATGCCGCCGATTATATTGCTGCGGGTGGGCGTCTCAACCACGTCACCCGCCATATGGTCGGTCTGTTTCAGGGCATGCCGGGCGCGCGCCGTTTCCGGCAAATCCTCTCCAGCGACGCCACCCGTCCGGGGGCAGGGACGGAGGTGATCGAGGCGGCTTTCGCAGCGATCGATTTCAACCCGACGAAGGAACTGGCGGGCTGAAGGCTGGAAACGGCATTCTTGCGATTTTATGCCGTCGGCGACCAGGGCGTTGCGGAGAGTTCCGCAGCCTCAATCGTGAGATATCCTGGAGCATTTTGAGTAAAACTGTGTAGTGGTCTTAGGTCCGGAACGTGCGGAAGAACAAAGGGCTGGAGCAGATCCGGCTATTCCGCTTAGACCGGACTGCTCTAGGGAGCGACCCAGACGAGCCCGCGCCATTCCCTGTCCGTAAGACCGGGCATGGAGAAATCGCGCGTTGGTTCGCGGATCAGGCCAAGGCGCGACATGACGGCCTGGGAGCGAAAATTATCGGGGCTGGTATAGGCGATGATCCCAGCTATTCCCGCGTATCCGGTAGCATGGGTCAGCGCGGCTTTTGCGCTTTCGGTCGCATACCCTTTTCCCCAGGCCTGCCTTATGAAACGCCAGCCGATTTCGTGGTGCGGGCCAAGTGGATGATCTTCGGACAGGCGCGGCATGACGCCGGCATAGCCGAGAAACAGGCCATCGGGATTTTCAACCGCCCAGCGGGCGATGCCCTGTTCGCGCTCTGCCCTGCGGTAGCGCTCGAATTTTTCCCTGCTCCGCGTCTCGTCCGCCGGGCCGCCCTGATCGGCCATCACCTCCGGATCGGATTGCATTGCGGCGAAGGCTTCAAAATGGTCCTCCCGCCAATGGCGCAGGCGCAAACGTTCCGTCTCGATCATATTCATTCCGGCCAGCCCTCTGATAACGACAGCCTTTTGCCGGCGAAACGCCTTGTGTCGTCATTGGCATTCTTGCCGGCGTGAGATGACGGGAATGAGACGCGAGCTGTCTATTCTCCGGATACCGAATGTTTTTCGGTACGACGATTTATCGGTGACGCTGCAACATCCGGTGGTCAGCGTCACCGCGTCACTCAGACAGCCTTTTGCAATTCCTGCGCACCGTTGGGTGCATTGACCTTGCCACCGGTGATGAAGAAGGCGAAAACGTCACGCGGCGTTTTTTCCGCTTTACGGTCGGGCGCGATCAGCGGCAGATCATCGGGTACGCCGCCCGCCGCATAGGTCTCGACCCGTTCTGCCCAGTGGCCGATCTCCGTCTTCGGGTAACAGGTTGCGATGTCGTCTTCGCCCTTCTGCAGGCGGCAATAGACGAAATCGGCCGTGACATCAGGCAGCATCGGGTAATCGTGATGATCGGCGCAGACGACGGCAACCTTGTGTCTGGCGAGAAGATCGATGAATTCCGGCACCTGGAATGTCGGGTTGCGCACCTCGACCACATGGCGAAGGCGGATACCATCCTGCTTTTCAGGCAGGAGCGCCAGAAAGGCGCCGAAATCATCCGCGTCGAATTTCTTCGTGGGGGCGAATTGCCAGAGGATGGGGCCGAGATGGGAGCCGAGTTCCGTCAGCCCCTGCGTCAGGAACTTCGTCATGGATTCCCCGGCCTCGGCCAGAACCCTGCGGTTGGTGACGAAGCGGCTTGCCTTTAGCGAGAATACGAAATCCTCAGGCACTTCTGATGCCCATTTGGCGAAGGTTTCCGGCTTCTGGCTGCTGTAATAGGTGCCGTTCACCTCGATGGCCGTGAGTTGCCGGCTGGCGTGTTCCAGCTGGCGCTTCTTTGGCAGTTTTTCCGGGTAAAACGTGCCTTCCCATGGCTCGAAGGTCCAGCCGCCGATACCGGTGCGGATCGTGCCTGATGTCGACATATGCTGTTCCTCCCAATTCTGCGCCGTTTTCAACCCGCCGCGCTATCGCCATTCTCCAGCTTTAAGCGACGGTCGGTGTGTTTTCTGATCATGGATCCTCGCCTCAAGAGCGAGAATGACGGAGAAGGCTCGGGGACCATCGGTGTCCCAACAATTACTCCGCAGCTTCCCGCTTGCCGGCCGGCCGGCGGTCCAGAAGCTCCTTCAGGAAGTGACCCGTATAGGAGCGCTCGACCTTGACGATGTCTTCCGGTGTGCCGGTGGCCACCACTTCGCCGCCGCCCGTGCCGCCTTCAGGGCCGATATCGATGATCCAGTCGGCCGTCTTGATGACTTCGAGATTGTGTTCGATCACCACCACGGAATTGCCCTGTTCCACCAGCGCATGCAGCATTTCCAGAAGCTTGTTGACGTCGTGGAAATGCAGGCCTGTCGTCGGCTCGTCGAGAATATAGAGCGTGCGGCCCGTCGAGCGTTTCGACAGTTCCTTGGCAAGCTTGACGCGCTGCGCCTCACCGCCGGAAAGGGTGTTGGCCTGCTGGCCGACCTTGATGTAACCGAGGCCGACATCGAACAGCGATTGCAGCTTGTCGCGCACCGCCGGCACGGCTGCGAAGAACTCAACGCCTTCCTCCACCGTCATATCCAGCACGTCGGCAATGGATTTGCCCTTGAAAGTCACGTCCAGCGTCTCGCGATTGTAACGCTTGCCGTGGCAGACATCGCAGGTGACATAGACGTCAGGCAGGAAGTGCATTTCGATCTTGATGACGCCATCGCCCTGGCAGGCTTCGCAGCGGCCGCCCTTGACGTTGAAGGAGAAACGGCCGGGCGCATAACCGCGCGCCTTGGCTTCCGGCAGACCGGCGAACCAGTCGCGGATCGGCGTGAAGGCGCCGGTATAGGTGGCCGGGTTGGAACGCGGCGTGCGGCCAATCGGCGACTGGTCGATGTCGATCACCTTGTCGATGAATTCGAAACCATCGATGCGGTCGTGTTCGGCCGGGATTTCGCGTGCGCCCATCACCCGGCGCGCCGCCGATTTGTAGAGTGTCTCGATCAGGAAGGTGGATTTGCCACCACCCGATACGCCGGTCACGGCCGTGAAGACGCCAAGCGGCACGGCGGCCGTGACATTCTTCAGATTGTTGCCACGCGCGCCAAATACCTTGATTTCGCGGCCCTTCTTGGGCTTGCGGCGTTCTGCCGGCACGGCGACACCGAGCTCACCGGAGAGGTATTTGCCGGTCAGCGATTTCGGATTGGCCATCACCTCCTGCGGCGAACCTTCGGCAATGACCTGGCCGCCATGAATGCCGGCGGCCGGGCCGATGTCGACCACATAATCCGCCGTCAGGATGGCATCCTCGTCATGTTCGACCACGATGACGGTGTTGCCGATATCGCGCAGGTGTTTCAGCGTATCGAGCAGGCGGGCGTTATCTCGCTGGTGCAGGCCGATCGACGGCTCGTCGAGAACGTAGAGAACGCCTGTGAGGCCGGAACCGATCTGCGACGCCAGCCGGATGCGCTGGCTTTCACCGCCGGAAAGCGTGCCGGAATTGCGCGACAGGCTGAGATAATCCAGCCCGACATCGTTCAGGAACCGCAGGCGTTCGCGGATTTCCTTGAGGATGCGGACGGCGATCTCGTTCTGCTTGGCGTTGAGGCTCTCCGGTAGCACCTCGAACCAGTCGCGGGCGGTGCGGATCGACATTTCGGTGACTTCACCGATATGCAGCCTGTTGATCTTGACGGCGAGCGCTTCCGGCTTCAGGCGATAACCGGCGCAGGCCGGGCAGGGAGCCGCCGACATGTAGCGTTCGATTTCCTCGCGCGCCCAGGCGCTGTCAGTCTCTTTCCAGCGACGCTCCAGATTGGGCACGATGCCTTCGAAATTCTTTACCGTCTTGTAGGAGCGGGCGCCGTCCTGATAGTTGAATTCGATCTTGTCATCAGTGCCCTGAAGGATGGCCTGCTGTGCGTCCTTCGAAAGCTCCGACCATTTGCTGGAAAGCTTGAAACCGAAGGCCTTGCCGAGCGCTTCCAGCGTCTGGTTGTAATAGGGAGAAGACGACTTGGCCCAGGGAGCGATGGCGCCGTCACGCAGGGTGCGGGCCGGCTCCGGCACGATCAGGTTTTCATCGACCTTCTGCTGCGAGCCAAGGCCATCGCAGCTGGGGCAGGCGCCGAAGGGATTGTTGAAGGAGAACAGCCGCGGCTCGATTTCCGGGATGGTGAAGCCGGAAACGGGGCAGGCGAATTTCTCCGAAAACAGCACACGCTCATGGGTTTCGTTGAGAGACTTGTTGGCGGAACCGCCGGCGGCTGTCTCTTCCGGCGGCAGGGGCCTGTCGGCAAATTCCGCGACAGCCAGCCCGTCGGCGAGCTTGAGGCAGGTCTCGAGACTGTCGGCAAGGCGTGCGGCCATGTCCGGGCGAACCACCGCACGGTCCACCACCACGTCGATATCGTGTTTGTATTTCTTGTCGAGGGCGGGCACGTCGGCGATTTCGTAGAACTGACCATCCACCTTGACGCGCTGGAAGCCCTTCTTCATCAGGTCGGCGAGTTCCTTTTTATATTCGCCTTTGCGCCCGCGCACCATCGGCGCGAGAATATAAAGACGCGTACCTTCCTCGAAGGCGAGGATGCGGTCGACCATCTGGCTGACCGTCTGGCTTTCGATCGGCAGGCCGGTGGCCGGCGAATAGGGAACGCCGACACGCGCGAAGAGAAGGCGCATATAGTCGTAGATTTCGGTGACCGTGCCGACCGTGGAGCGCGGATTGCGCGAGGTGGTCTTCTGCTCGATGGAGATTGCCGGCGACAGGCCGTCGATCTGGTCGACATCCGGCTTCTGCATCATTTCGAGGAACTGGCGCGCATAGGCCGAGAGGCTTTCGACATAACGACGCTGGCCCTCGGCATAGATCGTGTCGAAGGCGAGCGACGACTTGCCCGAGCCGGAAAGCCCGGTCATGACGATCAGCTTGTTGCGTGGCAGATCGAGATCGATACCCTTGAGATTATGCTCGCGGGCACCACGGATGGAAATCGTCTTCAGTTCACTCATGACAAGGCTCGGATAAAAACAACAGGCTTGATGGCGGCGCGTCCTTATGTAGTGACGCAGCCGGACGTGTCGAGGTCTATTCCCAATCGGTCGCAGCTTTTCGGAATGCTTGACTCGAAATCTGCGATTTAATAGAACAAAAAAGGAACGAATTGCAAGCGCGAATGTCTGCTCCCGCAGCATAAGATTATTCTTTGTGGATAGTTCCATGCTTGCGGTGCCCTTTGCGGGCAGCGGCAGCTATTGTGTGGCGAATTTTTTGAAATGCAATTGCCGGTCATGATGGCTGGCGGACAGGATGACGAGATGGCTGGTAGCGTAAACAAGGTAATTCTGATCGGAAACGTGGGCGCCGATCCCGAAATCCGCCGGACGCAGGATGGCCGCCCGATCGCCAACCTGCGCATCGCCACTTCGGAGACCTGGCGTGACCGCAACAGCGGCGAGCGCCGTGAGAAGACCGAATGGCATACCGTCGTGGTTTTCAACGAAGGCCTGTGCAAGGTCGTCGAGCAATATGTCAAGAAGGGCGCCAAGCTCTATATCGAAGGCCAGCTGCAGACGCGCAAATGGCAGGACCAGACCGGCAACGACCGCTACTCCACCGAAATCGTGCTGCAGGGCTTCAACTCCACGCTGACGATGCTCGACGGTCGTGGCGAAGGTGGCGGCGGCCGCAGCGGCGGCGGTGATTTCGGCGGTGGCAATGACTATGGCAGCGGCGGTGGCTCGGGTTATGGCGGCGGTTACGACCAGCAGTCTTCGTCGCGCGGCAGCTCTTCGCGGGGCGGCGGCCAGCCTTCCGGCGGCTTCTCCAACGACATGGACGACGATATCCCGTTCTGAGCGGACGGCGAATACGTAAAGGCGTGACAGGAGACAGGCATGAGTGACGAATCCGCACCGAAACAGCCGGCGACAAAACAACCGGCTACCTGGCGCATCATTCTCGCTTTCTTCCTTGATTTCTGGACGGCGTTTTTCGCCGCCGGATTTCTCGTCGCAGCGGTTGCTGGCGGGCGCACGCCACAGGGTTTTGCCCTGAATGGCGTGCCCGCCTTTGTCGCCTTTGCGCTGATCATCGCCTATTTCGTCGTGCTCGGACGGTTCTTTGGCGGCACGCTATGGCAGCGCCTCCTGAAGGCGAGACGCTAACCGCCCCGCCTTTCCGCCCCCCAGGGAGAGGCAGGCACTTCGATATCGCGGCAGGCTATGCCGCGACCTTGTCCGCCAGCATCGCAACCATGACGTCGGATTGCGACACGATGCCCACCATCTTGCCCCTGGCATCGATCACCGGCAGATAATGCAACCCTTCCTCCGCAAAGCGGATGATGGCTTCCTCGATCGAGGTTTCCGGCCGCACGGTTCTCACGGGTGAAGTCATGATGTCCTTGACGGTATCGTTGGGGGCACTTGCGCCTGAGAAGATGAGGCGCAGCCGCTGCAGGAAACCGATCGACGGGCGACCGTTTCTCCAGCTTGCCTTTTCCAGAAAATCCGTCTGGGTAACGATGCCGACGATTTCCGCCCTGTCATTGGTGACCGGCAGTGCCTTGAAATGATGGCTGTGCATCAGCGCATGGGCGTGGCGCAGGCTGTCCTCAGGGGCAACGCCGACGACATCGCGCGACATGACGCTGGCGCAATCGAGATGCAGCGCGCGGCGGCGCCAGGAACGCAGCTCGGTCTTGCGCAGGATAGTTTCCAGTTCGTCACGATCGATATCGAGAACCTCGTCATATTCCTTCAGCACCTCATCGAGATCGGTGGAGGAAAAGCCGATTTTCTGGATAGGCGTCGGATCGGTGGTGCCGTGGGCGGCCTTTCCAAGCTTCAGGCCATGCGGATAGGCGCGGCCGGTGGCATTGTTATAGGCGAGCGCGAGCGCAAGAAGGATCAGCGAATTTCCGGCGACCGGCCACAGCAGGAAACCGTATCCGAGGCTGTGCACCGCGGGGCCGCCGAGAACGGCCGTCAGCGCCACCGCGCCGCTTGGCGGGTGCAGGCAGCGCAGCGCCATCATGGCGGCAATGGCGAGGCTGATGGCAAGGGCGCTGGCAAGGAATGGGTCCGGAAGGAGCAGCGCCACCGTCACCCCCACGAAAGCCGATACGAGATTGCCGCACAGGATGGACCAGGGCTGGGCCAGCGGGCTGGAGGGGACCGCGAATAAAAGCACGGCCGACGCGCCCATCGGCGCGATCATGGCGGGCAGGGTTGGGTCGAAACGAAGAGCGAGGCTACCCAGAAGACCGGTCAGCAGAATGCCGACGAAGGCGCCGGTCGCGGAGCGCAGCCTTTCCCTGTTACTGACGGGTGCGGCATCCGGGATCAGGCGGCGCAGCGTGGAACGCATGGAGATAACTTTCGAATCCGAAAAAAAACATGCGTCTTTTAACCGAAGCGGCAGCCGGATTTAAAGGGAGGATTTTCCTGCATTTCAACGATTGGCAGGAATTTATTGCGCAGGTCTCGCCATGCGTGGGCGGCTCAGAAAGCGAAGGCCGATTTTATGCCGTCGACCACGAATTGCACGGAAAGCGCCGCAAGCAGAACGCCGAGCAGCCGGGTGAGGATGGCGCGGCCGGTATTGCCGAGAAACCGGTCCATACGCTCCGAAACGATCAGCGCCGCGTAGACGAGAGCCATGGCGAAAGCGAGGATCAGGATGAGCACGACCATCTCGATGGTGGTCTTCATCGTTCCGGCGAGAAGGACGGTGGCGGAAATGGCGCCCGGTCCGGCGATCAGGGGGAGCGCCAGCGGAAAGACCGCCAGATTGTGAAGATGGTCCTTGGTGATGGCGATCTCGGAGGTCTTTTCCTTGCGCTCCTGACGCTTCTCGAAAATCATCTCGAAGGAAATCCAGAACAGCAGAAGGCCGCCGGCGATGCGGAAGGCGCCAAGCGAAATGCCGAGCAGGTTGAGGATGGCAAGCCCGAAAAGGGCAAAGACGGCGAGGATGCCGAAGGCGATGATGGAACCGCGCAGCGCCACCTGGCTGCGCTGGTCGCGCGTCATGCCGGCGGTCAGCGCCAGAAAGACGGGCGCAAGCCCCGGCGGATCGAGTGTGACCAGAAGTGTGGTAAGCGCGTTGATGAGCGTTTCGCTGCTGGCCATTCTTTCCCCGTCGGTTTTGTTTTTAGACGCAAGCCTACGCAAGTCGCCGGGACTTTGAAAGGGAGTGGCGCGCTTTTGCCGGGCTAAATCGTGAAAAGCGGCGCTCGTCTTGCAAATGACGCAAAAGCCTGTTCAAAACTCGCCGGGAAATTGGCTTAACGTGGCTGTTTCCGCTATAAAAATCCATCCGATTCTTAACAGAGAATGTGATCCGTTTTGACTGACCAGAGCCCCCCCGGCGGCGGAAAGCTTCCGCCAGGCATTGAACCGATTTCCATCATGGAGGAAATGCAGCGGTCGTATCTCGACTACGCCATGAGCGTTATCGTGTCCCGCGCGCTTCCCGATGTGCGAGACGGCCTGAAGCCGGTTCATCGCCGTATTCTCTACGGCATGTCCGAACTCGGCATCGACTGGAACAAGAAATACGTCAAGTGCGCCCGCGTCACCGGTGACGTGATGGGTAAATTCCACCCGCACGGCAACATGGCGATCTACGACGCGCTGGCGCGTATGGCGCAGGACTGGTCGCTCCGCCTGCCGCTGATCGACGGGCAGGGCAATTTCGGCTCCATCGACGGTGACCCGCCGGCGGCCGAGCGTTATACCGAATGCCGTCTGGAAAAGGCCGCGCATTCGCTGCTCGACGACCTCGACAAGGAAACGGTCGATTTCCGCGACAACTATGACGGCACGCTGCAGGAACCGGTCGTCATTCCGGCGAAGTTCCCGAACCTGCTGGTCAACGGGGCAGGCGGCATCGCCGTCGGCATGGCCACCAACATTCCGCCGCACAATCTGTCCGAAGTCATCGACGGCTGTATCGCGCTCATCGAAAATCCGGCGATCGAATTGCCGGAGCTGATGCAGATCATTCCCGGACCGGATTTCCCGACCGGCGCGCTGATCATGGGCCGTTCCGGCATCCGATCGGCCTATGAGACGGGACGCGGATCGGTCATCATGCGCGGCCGTGCGACCATCGAGCCGATGCGCGGCGATCGCGAGCAGATCATCATCACCGAGGTTCCCTATCAGGTGAACAAGGCGTCGATGATCGAGAAGATGGCCGAACTGGTCAAGGAAAAGCGCATCGAGGGCATTTCCGATCTGCGCGACGAATCCGACCGGCAGGGTTACCGCGTCGTGGTGGAGCTGAAGCGCGACGCCAATGCCGATGTCATCCTGAACCAGTTGTATCGCTACACGCCGCTGCAGACCTCTTTCGGCTGCAACATGGTGGCGCTGAACGGCGGCAAGCCCGAGCAGATGACGCTGCTGGACATGCTGCGCGCCTTCGTCGCATTCCGCGAGGATGTCGTCAGCCGCCGCACCAAATATCTGCTGCGCAAGGCGCGCGAACGTGCGCATGTGTTGGTCGGTCTTGCAATCGCCGTTGCCAATATCGACGAGGTCATCCGCGTCATCCGACATGCGCCCGACCCGGCTTCGGCGCGCGAAGAGCTGATGACGCGGCGCTGGCCGGCGCAGGATGTGGAAAGCCTGATCCGCCTCATCGACGATCCGCGCCACCGCATCAATGATGACGGCACCTACAATCTCTCCGAAGAGCAGGCACGCGCCATTCTCGAATTGCGCCTTGCCCGCCTGACGGCACTCGGCCGCGATGAAATCGGCGACGAGCTGAACAAGATCGGCGCGGAAATCAGCGAATATCTGGAAATCCTTTCCTCGCGCCTGCGCATCCAGCAGATCGTCAAGGACGAGCTTGGCGCCGTTCGCGACGAATTCGGCACGCCGCGCCGCTCCGAGATCGTCGAGGGTGGCCCGGACATGGATGATGAAGACCTCATCGCCCGTGAAGACATGGTCGTCACCGTCTCGCATCTCGGCTATATCAAGCGCGTGCCGCTGACCACCTATCGCGCACAGCGTCGCGGCGGCAAGGGCCGTTCCGGCATGGCGACGCGCGACGAGGATTTCGTCAATCGTCTCTTCGTGGCCAACACCCATACGCCGGTGCTGTTCTTCTCCTCGCGTGGCATTGTCTACAAGGAAAAGGTCTGGCGCCTGCCGATCGGCACGCCGCAGTCCAAGGGCAAGGCCCTTATCAACATGCTGCCGCTGGAGCCGGGCGAGCGCATCACCACCATCATGCCGCTGCCCGAGGACGAAAGCACCTGGGAAACGCTTGATGTGATGTTCTCGACCACGCGCGGCACGGTTCGCCGCAACAAGCTCGGCGATTTCGTGCAGGTCAACCGCAATGGCAAGATCGC
This sequence comes from Rhizobium sp. UGM030330-04, assembly GCF_003208455.1. NCBI lineage: Bacteria > Pseudomonadati > Pseudomonadota > Alphaproteobacteria > Hyphomicrobiales > Rhizobiaceae > Rhizobium > Rhizobium sp. UGM030330-04. Next base: position 12,852 of record NZ_QKML01000018.1, on the reverse strand, counting down.
CATGAAGCTCGATGAGGAGGGCGATGAAATCCTCTCCGTCGAAACCTGTACGGACCGCGACGACGTGTTGCTGACGACCGCGCTTGGCCAGTGCATCCGCTTCCCCGTGGACGATGTACGTGTCTTTGCCGGACGCAATTCGGTCGGCGTGCGCGGCATCAACATGGCCGAAGGCGATCGCATCATCTCCATGACCATTGTCGGCCATGTGGAGGCTGAGCCGTGGGAACGTGCCGCCTACCTCAAGCGCTCGGCAGCCGAACGGCGTGCCGCTGGTGTCGACGAGGAAGATATCGCACTCGTTGGCGAGGAAGTGACGGAAGAGGGTGAGCTGAGCGAAGAGCGTTATCAGGAGCTGAAGGCACGCGAGGAATTCGTGCTGACGGTTTCGGTGAAGGGTTTCGGCAAGCGCTCGTCCTCCTATGATTTCCGCACATCGGGTCGCGGCGGCAAGGGTATCCGTGCCACCGACACTTCGAAGACGGCCGAGATCGGCGAACTCGTTGCGGCGTTCCCCGTCGACGAAGGCGACCAGATCATGCTCGTTTCCGATGGCGGCCAGCTTATCCGCGTGCCGGTAAACGGTATCCGCATCGCCAGCCGCGCCACCAAGGGTGTCACCATCTTCTCCACCGCGAAAGATGAGAAGGTGGTTTCCGTGGAGCGCATCAACGAGCCTGAGGGCGACGACGAAGCCGACAATGGTAATGGCGAAGAAGCGGACGGCTCTGTGTTGGATGCGCCTGAGGCGCCGGAGAGCGAGGCATAAGCCGCCTCGTTTCCTCCACCCATTAATAAAAACCCCGCGGCGCACAGGCACCGCGGGGTTTTTCTTTGGCTTGTCTTTTGGTGGGTGTCTTTTACCGGATACGCATATGGATCGGTGCGCGTCCGGAACGGCGGGCGACGTGAAGGTGGATGCTGGCTTCCGGCTGATTGGCGCGCCATGCGCGGGCGCCATGCGACAGAAGCAGGCTGACGAGATCACGCGTCTTCGCCTTGGAGCGGTTGAGACCGAGATCGGCGATACGCATCGCCGCCTCGTGAATGGGATGCAGAACCGACAGGCTGCTTTGCCCGTTGCCAGACGCAATGTCCGAATAATTCTCGTTGACTGCCATCTTGGAAAGCCTCGCTACACATTACACAATTCGAGGAGACAGGCGATGCGTCGGGAATGAAACACCGCCTGCGGAAACGTCTCTTACTGGAGCGACGCCCAGCAGCTGACGCCTTTCTTTTTCAATGCATTGCATGCATTTACCGCGGCGTTCTGGCCATCAAAGCCGCCGAAACGGGCGCGGTAGATCTGGGAGCCGTCCTTGCTGAAGGCCACCGTGAAGGGTTTTGCGGAGCGCAGGGCCGCGCCGCCTTTTTCCTGGGCGCTCTGCAACAGGCCGCGGGCGGAGTTTTCATCCGGCGATGCGCCGATCTGGATCACCCAGCCGCCCTGCGGAGCCTCGGACTTGGCCGAAACCGAAGGGGAGGCGACGGAAGCCGTGACGATATTGTCCACCTTGGTTGAGTTGGTGATCAACTTGCGATCCGGTGGGATGGGTGCCTGAACGATAGGGTCCTTGCCCTTCTGCCAGGTGGCGGCTTCCATGGCCTTTACGGCGGCGTTGGAAGAGGAGGCAGCAAAGGCTGTGACCGGTGATTCCTCATAACGGGCCTGCGGTACCGGGCCTGCATGCGGCAGACCGGAATCCGTCGCGGCAACTGCAACGGAGGGAACGGCTGCCGCCACTGCGACCGGTTCCTCGATCGGCGCGGACCGCGTCTGTGCGATCAGGTTGCTGTTGCCACCGCGGGAGGCCTGCGGAAGATAGGTTGCAACGAGCTTGCGCATCGTGGCGTCACGGGCGGCGCTGGAGCGCCCACCAAGGACGACGGCGACGATGGAGCGGCCATCGATCTGCGCCGAGGTTGCAAGATTGCTGCCGGCTGCACGGGTGTAACCGGTCTTGATACCGTCCACGCCCCTGACGGTTCCGACCAGGCGGTTGTGATTGCCGATGACCTGCTTGCCGAAATTGAAGGTACGGGTGGAGAAATAGCCGTAATATTGCGGATAATGCTGACGAAGGGCGATGCCGAGGCGGGCCTGGTCACGCGCCGTCGTCATCTGCGCCGTGTTGGGCAGGCCGTTGGCGTTGCGATAGGTCGTACGGGTCATGCCGAGTGCGCGGGCCTTGGCGGTCATCATTCTGGCGAAACGGTCTTCCGAACCGCCGAGATATTCACCAAGTGCGGTTGCCATGTCGTTGGCGGAGCGGGTGACGAGCGCGAGGATTGCTTGCTCGACGGTGATGCTGCCACCGGCGCGCACACCGAGCTTGGATGGCGGCTCCTTGGCGGCATTGGCCGACACAGGCACTTTCGAATCCAGCGAGATACGGCCGGCGCTCAGCGCCTCGAACGTCAGATAAAGCGTCATCATCTTCGTCAGCGAAGCGGGATAACGCAAGCCATCCGGATCCTCGCCGTAAAGAACCTTGCCGGTCTTGGCGTCGATGACGATGCCCGCATATTTCGGATCGGCCTGCGCGGTGCCAACGGATGTTGCGGTTATGAACGCCGCAGCAAGGGTCAACGCCAGAAACCTTACAAAAGACGTCGCACCCGCCTTGCGCGAATGTGCCCCAGATAGACTTTTCAACACTGCTGAACTCTTCAATCGCATATTTCTATTCCGCTCGGACACGCCCCGCCCGATTGCTCCGGGAAGAAACTTTATCGGGATGGCGTTACCAAGTGGTTTATGAAAGGTATCCGCCTTCCATAAAATGCGACTTTTGGCGCGCAATCTGTGCCATGGCGTTTCACGTATTTCCGTCTTTTAAGAGGCGCTGCTCGACATAAGCCTTCACATCCGCGTCGAGCTTTTGCCATTGCGGCAGCAGGCTTGCGGAAAAACGGTAAAACAGGGTGAGATCCTGGCCGACATGGATATCCCTCTGGCAATCGCTGCCCGTTGTTTCCTCGGGCTTTTGCGGCAGCAGGCAGCGCACGACGTAATCGCTCTCGCCCTCGCGCCGTCCGGTCAATACGACCTCCTTGCCGTACCCCGAATCCGGCCGCAGACGGTGCAGCAGCAGGCCGTGCTTCAGCGGCATGGGCTCTCCCTGTGTCAACCGGGCATAGATCGGCCCGAAACGGCCCGACATATCCTGCGACATGGTGCTTTGTGACAGCTGGATAAAGATCAGTCCCGTCACGTGAGCCGGATCATCGAATGCGGTGCGATTCGCATCCTCATATCCCCTGAGGTCGGGCCAGGTGAGGTAAAGATCGATCCGTTCCTGTTCGCCACCCTGGCGGTCGGCGGGCATGCGCAGCGTATTTTTCGCAAGTTTCAGCCGGTCGTTGCCGATGGTGATCTCCACCGTATCGGTTGCCGTCGTATGGCCCGCCTTGAGAATCCGTTCGCCGTACCATTTGATGCCGACATTGAGCACGATGACGACAATGAGGAGGATTCCGGCAATGACGGCGACGCGGCGCATCAGAGACGATGAAAACAGGGGGCTTTCGTTTTGCATGGGCCTCCAAATTCACTCTTGCCGCCAATGCGGTTTCCGGGCCGGAAATGGGCTGACAAAGCTTTAACCTGCGGCGATCGCCATTGAAATGATGTTTTGCCGCTGTTACCTGATAGCGACAAGCAGAGGACGGCATATGGCAGCGCGCGACAGATATTCCCGGAAACTCGAATGTTCCAAATGCGGCCATCAGGGTTTCGCCGAAGTGTCGGAATCGGATGACAAAACCCGCCGTGACGTCGATTTTCGCATCGATGACATGCCCCGGGGATTTCGCACGGAACGCGCCTCGGGCGATCCGACGGATTTCATGATCCGCTGCGCGCAATGCGGCAATATATTCCGTTTCCTGCAGAAAACCGCCTATGCGCCGGGAGGCGAACCGCGCGTCAAGGCCTGAACGGAAGGTGCCGGAATGACGTTACCGCAACAACCGAACGGGGAGCCGCAGCGGCGCAAGCCGATCTGGCCGTGGATATTGCTCCTGGTCCTGACGCTCTGCGCCATCTATTCCTATAATCGCGCCAACGAAATCATTGCCGAACTTTCCGACACCTTGCCGCCGGCGCTGCTCAACCTGTTCGAGGATATTCTCCGGGATGGAGGACGGCACGGTGATGGCGGATCGGGAATCGGCGTTTAAGCGATAAAAGGTATAAGGTGCGTGCGCTGGCGTGGCCTGTCTTGGCCGGGCGTTCTCTATAAGAGACGCCAAAAAAAAAGCCCCGCAGATGGCGGGGCAGGTTGATCGCTCGGGGAAAGTTGGGCAATGCCCGGGAGCGATGTGACTATATAAGCGACAATAGTGCTGACGTGATAGGCCATTTCCGTCCCAAACAGTACGCCGGCGCATAAATTTTGCTCATTGCGAAGTTGAGGAGAGGGTGTCACGCAGAGGAGCTGGATGACGGGTTGCCGTGGCTGAAGGGCCAGAGAGATCCTTCGCCGGTTGCAAAACGACGAAAGCGAACGGACAATCGGCGCCGCATGCTTTTCGATTCTGCCTGTTGCCTCGAATTCCCCATATTCCACCCTAACATAACCGGACATGAGCAGACGCATGGACAAATCCGGAATTTTCTTCGTGGCGCTGTTGCTGGTGCTTGTTGCAATTGTTCTCAGCCTGACCCTGTTTGATTCGGCTCAGCAGGTTCCGAATGTTCCCTCAGGCGAGGGATCGCTGCTGCCGCCGGCAACGACGCCAGGACAATGACAAGCCAACGGAAACAGGAGGACCAGGGCGGCTTGCGCGGGCGGGATTGACGGCCTTTTTCAAACCGCTATAAAGCCTCACCACCGAAGGATGGGTGTCCGAGTGGTTTAAGGAACCGGTCTTGAAAACCGGCGTGCGTGAGAGCGTACCGTGGGTTCGAATCCCACCCCATCTGCCACTTTTGTTTTGCATATGTTCCCATATGTTCTCATTGGCCCTTGCGCGCTTCGATCGTTCCGGTTCATATATTCCCACTGGTTCCCATAACGTTTCGTACTATCCCGGTCATTTCCGGGTACCAAACCGGGTATCAGGTGGCGAAAACCGGGTATCGATGGGGTGGGCGTGCTAACCGACACGGCGATTCGAAAAGCGAAGGCGCAGGACAAGCCTTACAAGCTCTCTGACACCAATGGCCTGCATGTCTATGTTACGAAGGCAGGTAGCAAGATTTTCCGGTACCGCTACGAGTTTCTCGGCAAGGAAAAGACACTCGTCATCGGTGATTATCCTGAGATGAGCTTGCTAGATGCACGGCGGGCGAGGGACGAGGCGCGTCAGCTCCTTAAATCTGGGAAAGACCCGTCAGCACAGAAAAAGCTTGAAAAGGCGATCCAGCGCTCTGACGCGGAAGCGACGTTTGAAGTTGTCGCAAAGGAGTGGTTCGACCTTGCCAGCACTGTGTGGGCGCCAGCCCATGCGAACGAGGTCTGGCGAACGCTCAAGCGTGACGTGTTGCCCCATATTGGCGGGCTGTCCATCACTGCAATCGACGCGCCGATCGTCCTTGGTGTGCTCCGTCTAATCGAGAAGCGGGGTGCCGTTGAGACGGCGAAGCGACACCGTCAGCGGATATCAGCCGTCTTCGTCTACGCCATTTCCACCGGTCGAGCGACAAGCGATCCAGCCGCAGTGGTGCAGGGCGCGCTGGTGCCGCTTCACAAGGGCAGGCGCCCAGCTTTGACGTCCGCTGAGGCAATCAGGCAGCTCCTTACCGATGTGTGTAAGACGCCTGGCCGTCCGCACGTCAAGTTGGGTCTAAGACTGCTCGCAATTACAGCGGTGCGACCTGGAACCCTAGCATCCACGCCTTGGGCAGAGTGGGACGACTTGGACGAAAACGATCCGGTTTGGCGCATCCCTGCGTCACGGATGAAGCTCAAGCTGGATCGGAAACAAGCCGATCTTTACGATCACCTAGTGCCACTACCTCGCCAAGCGATGGAGATAATAGCTCTGTTGCGAAGGCTGACTGGGAGGGGCGAATTTGTGTTCCAGAATCCTCGGCGTCCGACGCAATCGATGTCATTAAATGCCATGGGCTATTTTCTTAACCGGGCAGGGTATTATGAAAAGCATGTGCCTCACGGCTTTCGCGCATCCTTTTCGTCAATCATGAACGAGAGGTACCCGCAGGATCGCCACGTCATAGATTTGATGCTCGCGCACACTCCGAAAGACAAGGTGGAAGCGGCATATAATCGTGCGCTTCACATCGAACGGCGGAAAGAGCTGGCGCAGATCTATGCAGATCTCATTTTGAAGGGCGTCCCGTCGCTCGAAGACTTTGTGAATGGTCCGATCCGGCTCAATAAAGGAGGTCCGGACCCGGCTCGGTCGCGTAAAAGGCGTATTGCGGTTTAACAGCCAATTCAACTTCGACCAATTTCCGCAGGCGCCAAAGAGACACGGTGTAGCCCTCGGCGTGGCGAAAACGATTACAGAGGAAGAAGCACTCCACCCGTGCTTGCGGTGTTTACTTAGTTGAGTGAATGCTTAACAGTAACTTAAAGGCGAATCGCGTTACGGGGGTGCGACGGTGGATTGGGCAGCAATTGTTGGCGATGTTGGTGAAAAACAATACTCAAAGCGTCTAGCGACTCTTCATGCGAAAAATATTGACACCAAGTCTATTGAGGACACCGTTGAGAAAACAGTCTCAAATATTGAAGGTATAAATGGTCGTTCATTAGTAATTTTTGGCGAGCCCCAGAGTGGTAAGACTGAGATGATGATCGCGCTGAATGCGCGGCTGTTAGATGAAGGCGCCAGCCTCATACTAAATTTGCTGACAGATAGCGTAGATCTTCTCGAGCAGAGCCTGTCGAGATTCAGAGACTCCGGGTTGAGCCCTTCGCCAAAGCAGTTCAGTGAGCTGCCACACGAAGCAAAAGATTTGGGGTCAAAAAAATGGGTAATATTTTCCAAAAAGAATGCGCGAGATTTGGAGAAGCTGAAAAAATTACTGCGTTTCAGAAAAGATATTATTATTATTGATGATGAAGCTGACTTTGCTTCCCCTAACGCGAAAGTAAATAGCGCTGACAAGACAAAAATAAACGAGCTAATTCACGAGCTTTTGGGCGAGAACGGACGTTACATAGGTGTTACTGCTACTCCGGCGAGGCTCAATCTCAATAATACGTTCGGCAACAATAGCGAGATGTGGGTGGATTTCCTACCGCATGCAAATTACGTCGGCCAAGACTTCTTTTTTCCGTTTGACGGAAAGGTCGATTATAGACTTCACGAATTTGAGTCCCACCAAGGTTCCGAGCGTGGTGAGCTGGAGAATGCGATAATCCATTTTCTTTGTGGCGTGGCGGAGCAGCATGCCCGCGGCAACCTAAAGAATTTCACCATGTTGGTGCACACCAGCGGCAAGCGGGATGAACACCAAAACGACATCGACGTTATTCAGAATACGATCACGGGACTTTCTTCCCCTGAAGGGGGCGCGTTTGAAAGGCTTAAAAACAAGCTGGTTTCTGTCGCAAAACATTACTCAAAAGATGATCCAAATTCTGTTGTAGAGTTCGTTCTTAGGAATATTTATAGACATGTTATCGTTGAAATAAATTCAAAAGGTCAGAGTGGTCGCGTCTCTGATATTGCTAGACCAACCAGCTTATTTTCTTTCGGTGCGGGCGGTAATATAATTTCCCGTGGTGTGACATTCGACAATCTTCTATCGATGTACTTTACCAGATCCGTAAAGGGAAAATTTGCGCAGGATACTTACATTCAGCGTGCTCGTATGTTTGGTTCAAGAAATGATTACAAAGAGTACTTTCAATTGTGGCTTCCAAAGCTGCTTATGAGAGAATGGAGCAAGTGTTTCGCGTTCCATAAGCTAGCGATTCAGGCGGTCCGAACTAGCGCGGGAGCACCTGTATGGCTTTCGGATCATAAAACGACCCCAACTGCCACCTCGTCGATTGACCACGCTACCGTGAGCTTCGAAGGAGGTGAGATGTCCTTTGCGCTTTTTGAATACGATGAAAAAATCCACGAAGCTTTGATGGCCCGAAAAGGGGAGACCGATGTGCAAATGCTTCAGCGGCTACGCGAGCATTTTTCGGAAACCGAGTTCCCGACCTTCCTTCTTAACTTCCTCGCCTACGACATAAATAATTCTCGGGCTAAATTATCGTTTCATAAGTCGAGTGATTTTGGTTCAACGAGCACGAAGTATCCAGTTGAAGAAGTTGCTTCAATCCGAAGATCGAAAGGCATATTTAGTACCAACGAATATGGCCGGAGTGAGTATCCGGATGCGAAACACCACCTAAAAATATTTCACAACGAACTGGGCAAGGCGCGCTTATTCTACAAGATAAATGGTAAGAAGATTAAGTTTATTCAGAATAGAAAATGATAACTGACTCATCCCGATATTACGGTTCTGTTATTCATCGAATTGTGGAGGCTTCGAACGTTTCTGTTTCGATTGCGCGTTTAGATGTCACCGTTCCTGGCTTTTTTCTACTAAACGATCGTTTGCCTTTTTACGTGAAATATTCAACCGCGCGAAAAGGGCCTTGGGGGTTCAACTTCCATGTGTCTCAACGAAGCTTGCTAGATGATTACCGGACACGCTTTGGTGAGTGTCTGAGTGTTCTTGTTTGCGCGAAAGACGGAATGGTTACACTTTCTTATTCCGATCTGGAATCCGTTTTGGAAGATCGTGGTGAGACGCAGGAAAATGTTTCAGTTAAGCGGGGACATCGAGAAATGTATGAGGTAAAAGGCCCTGGAGGAGCGCTAGATCATAAGGTCGCTCGGAACAGTTTGTTGCTTGCGCTCGATACGAGCCTGCGCGGAGCCTGAAATGAGACATATTCACCCGTTTCCTGCACGGATGGCACCGGAAATCGCCATCGAGAAGGTTCAAGCTTTATCTCCGGGTCAGACTGTCCTGGATCCGATGGCGGGTTCTGGAATGGTGCTCTCGCAAGCGGCGAGAAATGGGATCAATGCTGTTGGTGTTGATCTCGATCCTTTGGCGGAGCTGATCTCTCGGGTTGGAGCGACACCCATCAACATTGTCGATGTAGAGGCGGGACTACGCGCAATGCTATCAGCATGTGCCAAAGATTGCTCGCGCGAAGAGTACCTCCCTTGGATTGATGATGACATTGAAACACGGAGTTTCATCGATTTTTGGTTCGCCGAGAAGCAGAAAACGCAGCTTCGTAAGTTTGCTTGGCAGTTGTGCGAGAATAGGCTTGGGTTATCACCGTCGGTACTAGACGTTTTAAAGGTGGCAGTGTCACGCCTGATCATAACGAAAGAGCCTAAGGCGTCATTGGCCAGAGACACAGCTCACAGTCGTCCTCACAGAACCATTTCAGAGAACGACTTTGACGTGTTCTCCGCGCTACCAGCGTCAGTCAAGCACATTTCGTCCGTACTCGGATCAGCAAATTTCAGTGGGAAAGTGTCAACTAAGGTTGGGGATGCGCGGAAGCTGGATCATATCGGCGACGATACAGTTGATTTGATTATTACATCGCCCCCGTACCTAAATGCGATCGACTACATGCGAGGTCATAGATTATCACTTGTGTGGCTCGGTTTTGGACTAGGAGGTCTTCGTGAGGTTCGAGGCACCGCTATTGGTGCCGAGAAATCAAGGGGAGGAGCCATGTCTGAACGGTTTGCAGCGTTACTGTTGCAGATGGGCCTCTCAGATCTTCCCACAAAAACAGCTGGAATGTTGCAGCGGTATTTTGACGATTTGGTACAGCAGACAGGTGAAGCTTTTCGGGTGCTGAAAGCCGGGTCGGTAGCGACTTACGTGATCGGCAACTGCACAATTCGCGGTATTTATATTCAGAACAGCGAATTTCTCAAACATGCGGCCTTTCAAGCTGGGTTTGCGCTAGCCGGCGAAGCTGAGCGCGAGATTCCTGATAATCGCCGATATATGCCCGTGGCTGTAAACGCCGGAAACAGCCTAGGCAGTCGAATGAGGAAAGAACACATTATCGATTTGCGGAAAGTAGCATAATTTTACTATGCTTTGCCGATTTAATGATCGTTAGAAGACTACCGAGAAGTATCTGGCGAATGCTGGGTTGGGGAAGGTTCGCGCTGGACGCCCAGGATGAGCGTCTAGACGGTAGTAGGTGACATATTGAATGAAGAGTATATCCCCGTCGCTGCAGATCTTTCGCGGACGCGCCCGCGGGTCTGCTTGACAAGCCTAACCCGCTTTATGGTGCTTTAAACCTTTGCTAGTAGGATGCAGACCGTTGCGCTGGCGTACCCATAGAGAGTTTGAGACGTGCTAAAATTTAAAGTGAGTAATCTTGGTAGGGTGAGATCGGCAAGTGTTCAGCTCGCTCCTCTTACAATCCTTGTTGGCAAGAATGACACCGGGAAAAGCTATCTTGCGACCTTGATCTGGGCACTGAACAACCTCAACCTACTGCTTTCAAATAAAGAAGCACGAAGCAGGCGCCCAAAATGGATCAGAGACTTTTTCAGTTTAGATGGGTTTGACACAGATAGAGAGATCATCATCGACGCCGAAAAAGGTGCCGAGCTAATCAAATATTTGAATGATCTTTTTAGACGACAAGGGGCAGAGTTTCTTGCCAAAGTTTTTGCATTTGACGGCTTCGATCGCACATCAGTTTCGGTAGAGACCACAGAGTTCGAGCCCTTCACTATGCGGTTCTCTCGTGTTCGAGAGGTCAGTAGTGATGGTGACGAGCGAGAAGACATGTACGTTCGCGTGGGGGGAGCAGATGATCATTTGTCTTTTGGCCTACAATTTGAGAGGCGTTTTTTTGAAGAAACCAATGTGTTCCAAGATCTGCTGTTTCAGCAGCTCCTAAGCATTGTCGTCAACGGTTATGTACGTCCCTTCGGAGGTGTGTCCTACATTCCTGCTGCTCGAACCGGTTTGATGCTCACTTACAACTCGATCGCATCGGATAGGTTTGCACCTACTGGCGCCCAAAACCTAGATCTCCCTATGCCACTTACAGCCTTTCTTCAAAAGCTGTCCGCTACGCAGAGCCAATTCAAGGATTCGAAATCAAAGTTGGCAAAGTGGTTGCAAGAAACAATTATGAGTGGCGACATCGTTCTAGGGGAAGGGAAGACTAGGAAGTCTTTGGCTTTCAGACCCAGCGGTTCTGAGTTGGAATTGCCGTTGCATGCCACATCTTCAATGATAACCGAGCTAGCTCCTTATCTCATTGAAATGAAATCTTACATTCGGGGAAAACATTTTATTTTAGAAGAACCGGAGGCCCATCTTCATCTTGAAGCGCAGCGCGAAATGGCTCGGGCCATCTCACGTCTCATCGCCGCCGGGGCTCAAGTGACACTTACAACTCATAGTGACACTTTTTTGCAGCAGATAAACAACCTGATGTCGCTGTCTGATCATCCAAAACGTCGGGCGCTGATGAAAGAGTTTGGCTATAAGCGCGAGGACATCATCAGTCCCGACATGGCAGAAGCTTACGAGTTCAACTCGATCGAAGGGGCAACTGACGTTCAAAAAATTAAAAAAACGCCAGAGGGGTTCGTAGTCCCCAGTCTGAATAGAACGCTTCTATCACTCGCACGTGAAACGCTGGCGATACGCGAGAAACAGCGCAATGATTAAGGTCTGTGAGGACAACGTTAGAGAACATTTTTTGCCAGAGTTCTTACAGTTTTTTGGCGCTGGCGAAGAATTCCACTTTGAGGAAAAGAAGGACCAGGGACGAGGCAAAGCGTTCTTTAGATCAAGTGCGCCTGTATTAAAGGTAAAAGCCAAAGATCAAGCTCCGATGATCTGGTCATTATCTAATAAAAAATGTGCCGAGGGAGCTTTCATCACCTTCGAACGCGACGGGTGCAAGCTTCATATTATCGAGATGAAGATGAAGATGTCGCACAGTAGGTGGGTCAAGGCGCTACTTCAGCTTAAAGGGATGTATTTAACAAGCCTCGCCGTCGCCAGATTGGTTGGGATAAGTGACTTCATGGAGGTAATATGCCACGTTGCGTATTCTGAGGACGCAATGTCGGCCGATAAAGTTGCGGACCCTATTTTAATCAAAGGCTTTGTTGGAACAGAGAACCCCGTAGGTGGCAATAACGAATGGACATCGGAGACAGTATCTCTACCCTTCGGAGCCATTGCGAAGCTTAATAAAGGTGTCAGATCGAACAACGGCGGCCAAGACGTCGACTTCGGGACCATTTAAACGACACCGTTTAAATGTATGACCGTTGGCTGGCTTGTTGCATAGCGATGATCACACCCGGGGGGAGACCTTCGTGCAGCCCCACCAGAAATTCACGGTGGCGTCGCACCACTCGATTGCGGAGGTTTCAGCCATTGGCGGCCCCCGGCGTCTTGGAGCGCGCCGCTATGACCGTCGGCAGCTTCTTGCACCAGCGCACGAAGCCATCCAAAACGGGCTGAACATTCGTGTCGTCAGCCCATCCGGCAAAGCCTATGAACTCGCCGGGATTAAACGAGACTGTTGATTGCCACTGAGAACTGACCCGGCGTGGCGTGATATTTCCATTGAGAATTGACCCATGTTCCAACCTTCCCTCGCATGTTTTCAGCGAGGGCTATGGAGTGATCGACATGGCGTTATTGAGCGTGATCCGACGCTGGCATTTTCGAGAACATTTATCGATCCGGGAGATTTGCCGCAGGACTGGCCTATCCCGGAATACCATCCGCAAATACCTGCGTCTGGACGGCGTGGAGCCGAAGTTCAAGGTCCCGGAGCGGCCGAGCAAGCTCGATCCTTTTGCCGATCGGTTGTCTGCCTGGCTGAAGACCGAATCCAAGAA